>CAWVXN010000038.1:0-12533 GCA_963933695.1 uncultured Myxococcales bacterium
CCGGTCCACCAGCCAAAAGTCCAGGATGGCCCCCTCCACAGGCGGACCCTTCGGAGTCTGTTTGGTCCTCAAACCGGGTCCGCCGAGGATTCGATCCATCCACCCTCGCAGCTTCCAGATCCAATCGCCCCCGTACCAACCGTGCTCTCCGCCCAAACGGCTGATCACCTCGAAGCAGCACGAGGCGTCCGCGCGTACCTCCACGCGTCTCCTCTCCAGAAAACTGTTGCCCACAGTCATCTCTTCAAAAGCGGCCGCGTCGTCCTGCACCCGATCGAGCAGAGCGCCGGGATCCAACTCTTCGTCAACCGCCCGGTTCACACTTTCCTTCATGGTCATGGGCCGGATTGAGAAATCTTCCAATGCGCTCTGATCGGAGACAATCGAGTCATGCTCGGTGCTCTCAACGATTCTTCGAGCCATCCGGAAGTGGGCTGGCGTGACTAGGCGTAGCCAATGACTTGAAAGTCGCGGGGTAATGACCGGAACTCCAATCATCAGTCTTTTCAAGGAGCGCGCTGCGGCATACTCGCGAAGAAGATCTTCGTACGACACTACATCGCGTCCGCCGATTTCATAGATAAAATTCTGATCCCCATTTTCCTCGATTGCCGCCAGCAAGTAGTCCACCACGTCTTTCGAAGAAATCGGCTGCAGTTTCATACGGACCCAACGAGGTGTAATCATAATGGGCAGTCGCTCCACCAGCGCCCTGATCACCTCGAAGGGCATGCTTCCATTCCCGATAACGACCGATGCGCGAAACTCGGTCACGGGCACGCCCGATTTCCTCAGGATTTCACCGACCTGTTGCCGGCTATGGATATGCGGCGATGAGTCTTGGCTTCCAGACTGAGCCAAGGCACCCAAATAGACGATTCTACGGATACCTGCCTGAGCGGCGGCCATCCCAAAGTTTTCAGCGGCCACGGACTCAGCTTCAAGAAGCGAACCACTCTCGTTCAGTGAATGAACGAGGTAGTAGGCGACGTCTGCTCCCCTGAACGCCACGGCGAGCGAATCCCTATCCAGCAAGTCCGCTCGGCAGGCGACCGCGTAGGGGGGCAGATCGCGCATGGTTTTTTTCGGATCTCTTGACAGGCAGCGCACTTCGCCGGCCTTCGCCCCGAGCGCTTCTCTCAGGAGGCTTCCAATAAAGCCCGAGGCACCCGTCAATGCTACGACGCCTATTCCGTTGTTCGACAATTCTCTTTTCCTAACCAACATTCAGCGCGACATTTAATCAGTCCCTGACGATAGCGAAGCTCTCTGGACACTTTGCGGACAATAAAGACTAGGGCCTAATCAGGCCGGGTCGGACGAGTGTGGCAGTTTCATCTTCTTCGGCGATCATTGCCCCAGCCTATTCAAGCGTCAAGGCCCAACGGGGAGCAGTTGTTCATGACAAAGCCATTTTTCATAGGCACGATAGGCACGAAAGGCGCGAGGGGTACGAGAGACACGAGAAAATCTGGACAAAGATCTGAGCTCACCCCAGTCATCCCCAGCCCGGTTTGACGCGGATGCAGCCTTTCGACGCCAGACGCTTTAGCGGGCTCTTTTACGCCGCCGCCGCCTGGAATTTTTCCGCCGCCGCCGTCGCCCTAGCCGCCCCGGAGTTCCACGCCCAGGCATTCTTCGGATCTTCGGATTCTCTCTCGGCACCCGGGGCGAGAATCAACCACCAGGTCGTCTGGATCTCCATCGCTTTTTTTGGCGTGGGCTATCTGATGCTGGCCCGGGAGCCTCGCAAGAACCATGGCTTGGTCCTGATTGCCGCCATGGGCAAGGCCAGCGTGGGCATCCTGTGGATCGACGGCTATCTCGCGCATGCCGTCAGTGCCCTTCTCCTGGTCGGTGCAGTGGGAGACCTGATTTTCGCCGGACTCTTCGCGTATTTCCTGATTCGCGCCCGGGCCTTCCAGGCTTCGCCAAGCGAACCGAGTCCCTGAGCGAACGGATCAGTGCCAGAGAGGGGGCGGAATGCTCAGCGACGGCCCTTCTCTCCCCCGATCAAAGTCAGCGCGTCCGAGTGCGGCGCCGGCCCTACTTGCCCCTATGGAGATCAATAGGGCCCAGCGCCTCCCCGATCGCGGCAGCGTCCGGGGGCGAGCCCGGGATGTAACCGCTTAGACTTTCGACAATAGCCGCCAAGTGACCCGGCGACGTCCCACAGCAGCCGCCAATAATGCGCGCACCCGCGTCCCGAGCCAACTGTGCGTAGCTCGCCATGATGTCCTCATCACCCTGGAACACCAATTCGCCATCCACCCTCTCGGGGATCCCACAATTCCCCTTGGCAATGATTACATCCCCGTCCTTCGCCCCCCTACCCAGGCCAAGCACTGCTTCGACCAAAGTGGCCGGCCCCACGCCGCAATTGGCACCATACGCCACCGGTTCGACGGGCAGGGTCTGGATGAAGCCCGCGGCTTCCTCGGGAGAATCCCCCATCATCGTGTGTCCATTGGCGTCGAAGGTCATGGTAACCAATACCGGCAACCCCGTTCGGGCGGCCGCAGCAACAGCGGCTTTCAACTCACCAAACCCATAGAAGGTCTCGATCCAGAGCACATCGACCCCGCCCCGAACCAGTGCCCCCGCCTGCTCGCTGAATACTTCCTCGGCGCGCTCGGGAGTCAGCGGACCCAGAGGCTCCATGATTTCCCCGGTCGGTCCCATGGATCCCGCGACAACCACCCGACGCCCCGCCGAATCCCTGGCCGAGCAAGCCAGACGCGCGCCAGCCTCGTTGATTTCCTGGGTCCGACTCTCGGCCTTCTCCATGGCCAACCGGCACCGGTTCGCTCCAAAGGTATTGGTCAGGATGATATCGGCGCCTACTTCGAGAAAGCTCTCGTGCAGACGGGAGACATTTTGGGGTTCATCGAGATTCCAGAGGTCGGGCGCCTGCCCTGGAGGCAATCCCATACCCATGAGGTTGGTACCCGTAGCTCCATCAGCGACCAGATACTCGCGTTCGGCAAGAAGCTCCCGCAGTAAATCGCTCACTCGTCCCCCGTACACAGACTTATCAAATAGACGGATCCAATGTCCATTGCAGCCCCCTGGTTACCCGCGACCATTGTCCGATCGCATCTCCTCGGGCGAGAGCCGGGGCGAGAACACAGGCAGGGAGAGGAGCAGGGGAAGCAGGAGGAACGGCCGATGCCCGAACAAACCGGCACCCGGCTCTGCGGCGACCCTCAGGATCGGACTGCCTCATCCTGGGCATCAGTTCGCTTTAGGGACGAACCCGCTCCAGATACCACTCGGTAAAGGCCTGGGTGTAATCCTCCATTGGGCCATAGGGGCCGGGGACGTAATAACGCGAATTCACACCTCGTTGGTTTCGCTCGATGATCTGCTTGTCAGCGATGCTCGTCACGCTCCAGAGCCAGCTCAGATCTTCCACCGAGTAGTCGACCCCCTCTTCGGACTTGCTATCCACCAGCCAGAGAACCTCCATATCGGTTCGCTGAGCAGTGCGCGGGATGAATAGATAGACAAGTCCGTGGTCCGGGTAGGCGAGGAAAAAACTGGCTGGTCCCGTCTCCGCGTAGGTGAAGAAGCCTTCGCAATAATCCTTAAAATCACCCATGAACGGTGCCAAGGGGCTTCCGTCACGGCTTCCCGTCACGGAACCTTCGTACATGGCGTCGTTCGCGACGGCAACGCCCTCGCCCCCTGCGCCGTCACCGAAAGGCCAGTTGTCGAACTCCTCGATCTCGACCCCATGGGCCACAGCAAGGTCGGAAGCGCGCTTGCGTAGATCAGCGTTGGCTTCTTCCGGTTTTTCCGTCGCATGAAAGCGTGAAAATTCCGGATGCGCTGGACGACAGTGATAACACTCTTGGTAATTCTCAGTGACTAGTTTCCAGTTGGCCTCCACGGTATAGGAAGCACGATGGGCCACCTTGGCATTGGCCCAGCCGAAGCGTCCTAGCGATTGCCCGAAAACTTCCTCAACTCGATCGAATCCGGGCGGGTCGTCGGCAAAGCAGACAAAAATCAGGCCTTCGACCACTCGGCAGTGAATGCTGGCCAGCGAGTGGGCCTCAAGGTCGAGATCCCCCATATTCCGAGCCGAGCGCAGCCGCCCCTCAAGGTCATATGTCCAACCGTGATAGGGGCAGATCAGCCGGTTCGAATGCCCAGCGTCCTCTGGACAAACAAGCGAGCCTCGATGGCGGCACACATTCAGAAGAGCTCGCACTTCCCCGTCGGCTCCCCGGACGATGATTAACGGCTCGGACGCAACGTCAAAACGAAACCAGTCTCCCGTATCGGAAACCTGACTGGCGTGGCCCACGCAGAGCCAGCGCTTCATATGAACCTGCTCGATATCTCGTTCGAAAATTTGGGCGTCGTTGTAGAATTCTTGCAGCAGCGCCGAGGCCGCCGGCTGGCGATCCAGAAGAGCCCCGAGCCGTGAGGCGAGACCAGGTTCGATTTCGTTTGGTATCACTCTATATATCCTCGTCCATAGCCTGAGTTCCGTCCACGTCGCGTCCCTGTCCCCGAAGAGAAGCATCCAATCAAAATTAAATTCAGCTGATTGTGTGCCCGCCAGCCTGAGGATTCCGGGGCTCGCGAATTCGCTCTTCTCAACGTGGGAACACGGAACCCGCCCATACTAACCCAGAGCGGATGAGAATCCCGAGGTTCCACTGAGCCGATTTCAGGGGCTCGGCGATCTTCGGGCTACCCCTGAAATGAGCCCTCCGACAACCACTGCAATAACCGTCCCGATGGCCAGCGCAATTACCACCCCAATAACCGTCCCGATGGCCAGCTTCCCAGGCGGCAATCGTCCTTTTGCGGCCCCAGGTTTTCTGGCGCGAATCACTTCAATCCCTAATCCTATGGATCCAATGACTCGTCATTCCCAATCCCATTCCATGAAAATCGATGCGTACACCAGCCCCGACACTTTCGAACAGGAACGTGACGCTTTCTTCAATCGGGGTTGGGTGAGCGTTGGACTCGCAAGCACGCTGGCCCCCGGTTCTGCTTTTCCGGCCAAAGTCGCTGGTCAGCCGTTGCTGATAACCCGAGCACAAGAAGGCGGCCTGCATGTCTTTCACAACATCTGCCGGCATAGGAGCCTCCAACTCGTTCGCGACTCATGCGCCGATTTGGCCCAGTTGACCTGCCCCTATCATGCATGGAGCTACTCCCTCTCTGGAGCTTTTCTGGGTGCTCCCTACTTCTCCGGAAAACCCGGAGCACGCATTCCCAAGGAAGCTTCAAGCAAGCTCGGACTTATCCCGGTTCGCCACCACGAATGGTTCGACGTGATTTTCGTTGATCTGTCGGGAACCGCACCCCCCTTCGAAGAGTGGATCGCCCCGGTGGCCGACGTCTTCCAGCCATTCGACTCAACGAGACTGCGGCTCACCTCGGTCAACGGCTACGAGATCAATGCGAACTGGAAGCTCGTCTGTGAAAACTTTTTGGACAACTACCACGTCCCCTTTGTTCACAGCCAGACGGGCGGTCCGAGTTCGGCGGTCAATTTCAAGACCCTAGACCTCAGTGAAGATATTTTTGGATTCACCTTGCCCACCGGCGAAGCCGACAAGCCCAAATCCCTTTGGCTTCCCCATCTCGAATTAGGCGAAGATTTAATAGATGCCCAGTTTTTCTTCTGCCTCTTCCCCAACACACTCCTCGCCATCACCTCGAGTTGGTTCCAAGTCATCAGTGTGCAACCGGAGGCCGTCGAAAATTCGGTGGAGTTCCTGGGCCTTTACGTCGTTGACAAAGTCCCTGACGAGGGCCAGGTCGAAATCGAACGCTTTTCCAAGCTAATGAATCATATCAACCAGCAGGATGTAGAAATCCTTGATTCGATGCAGAGGGGAGCGCACTCGCCAGCAACTGCCGAATCATATTCAGCACCCTACTGGGACAAACCCGTTCAACTTTTCCATCGACGGTTTAGGCCGACATCGGAATAAATCGTCCGCTGGGAATAGGCCATTCAAGCGCCGTCACTCCCGACAACAGCGACGTTGACGATCCCTTGGTTGCTGAACCACTTTCGACAACCAGTTACTTCGATAGTGACGCTTTCCAAGTGGTCATGACGGCTTCAACGCCCGCGGCTAGCGACAGCCACTGTGTGATCCTTTGGCTTGCAGCGAATCCACAATAATTGAAATATGCAATCGGCCAATCCCATTAACTGGGATTCGGCATGACATGACTATTTCAGAAGATGCATCTCATTGAGAAAACACTGATCACCCCACAACCTCTTGGCCAGAGTTGGACAGTCGTGCTGTCTCTACGGGGAAAATTGAAAATTTACGAAGGCAAAGAAGTTGTGCCGTCGAAAATAACGACGTAACCATCTTGTAAGACTGTCGCCCCCAGGTTGATAAAATATTTTTTCAAACTGTCTGAACAGAAGCTCTGGTCGGAGTGCCTCCTGTTGAAATCCAAATAAACCATTCCTCCGGGGTTCAGGGATTTCTTTAGATCACTCAAGAAGAAATGCCATTCGTCCTTTCCCCACCTCTGATGAGTATCGTGAAAATTAAAAAATCTGAAATGCTGTAATCAGATCAAACTTCCGTTCCGTAAAAGACAACGGTTCGAACCTTTCAATTCGGTGCAATTTCCTTTCTACGCCGAACATGTCGATCATTTCGGAATAGGACGCAGTGTCCGAGTGATTCCCCTCCATGAAATCCATTCCGACGACTTCATGACCCATTTCCTTAGCGATAAAAAGAAAATATCCGAATCCACATCCTATATCTAAAATGTCGGCGGGCTCTCTCTCGTGCAACTTCAGTTCCGCCGCTCGGTCAATATTGATCCGAAGGTATTTATTGATCCGAAGGTATTTATTGTGGTCAAAGTACTTTAGTGGACCAATCTCATCATGTTCTTCGGTCAGATACTTACTTTGGATTCCGCTGAAGCGTTTCCAATCGATCCTGCTCTCAACAACACTCAGAAAGGAAGGCTCGCGCTTTCCGAGGAATCCCATTCCAAAATCGATCCCTCTCCCACCCCCAGCATTTTTCGGCCGCGATGCGACTCCTACTCACTGCAGTGAGCGACACGTGGACACTCCGGGATGGAAACACGATATAAAGACCGACAATCTCATTCGAACCCTGGGCGATGAATACCTATATCGTCAAACGTTTCCAGCAGTTGGGTTTCTTTTTCATTGACAGGAGAGGGGCCTCTACCGGTAGCGGGTTCTAGGTGCCGGTAGCGGGTTCTATGCCGCGTACTCCGGGTAAGGAACCTGTACATTGGTCACTCATGACCGGCTTTTCAGCGGCCGGGATCATCCCCGGGCGAATCGCGGACGCAATCGGTCTTATGTTTCCCCACACAGAATTCACCAGGAGGCGGTGTACCCGCAGCACTCAAAGATGACCTTTTGGTCTACCTACTCCTCGGAATCGAATTTTGATCGCTCATCCCTTCGGCACGCTCAACCCAGTCTCACAATCCAGATCCATGGGAACCCTCAAGAATGAGTGTCCCTTTCGGCCTTAAACCTACTTAAACTTGGATTCAAATGGCCGAATGCAATTCTGAGGATCTCCACTAGAGTCAGGGATCTTTGTGATCAAACATGGCAAAAAAAATCTGAGAGGAATCAGGAGATGAACCGACTGCTCTTTATCACAGTCGTGGCTGGCCTCCTTTTAATGGGGGCGGATGGAATGGCCTATGAAAAGAGAGCCTACACAGTGTTGGAAAAGGACCAGAACTTCGAGGTCCGGGACTACGCACCCGCCGTTGTCGCTGAAACCATTGTCCAAGGCAATTTTGAGGATGTAGGAAGTAAAGGTTTTAGAATTCTGGTCGCCTACATCTCCGGAAAAAATGACAAGCAGGAATCTATCTCCATGACGGCGCCCGTGACCCAAGAATCGGAAGAAAAAGACAAAGGGGAAAAGATCGCCATGACGGCGCCGGTCACACAGGAGTCGATCAATGCGGGTTATCGCTTTACGTTCATGATGCCGTCTAACCTCTCTCTCGAAACACTTCCCATCCCTCGCGATCCTCGAATTCGACTGCGACAGGAACCCGCCCAACGCTATGCCACGATCCAGTACTCTGGGTTCTGGAGTCAGAAGAACTACGACCGACACCTCCACCAACTTCAAACGTGGATGAAAAAACGTGCGCTCTCACCCTCTGGAGAGGCTGTTTGGGCTCGCTATGACCCTCCCTTCATGCCCTGGTTTTGGAGGACCAACGAGATTCTGATTCCCATCAACAATTAGAGAAATCCTTGCCTGAATTTGACCGGCACGAACTCAGCTCTTGAAGATGCGGTTCGTCGCGAGCTCCCCCATAGGGGTTGAAAATAACGCCCATACCCGGACGTTGTGCCAGAGGCCAGCTTGAATGTCCTATTCCCAGCAGACCATTTAAGTCGATATCGGAATAAATCGTCCGCTAATTTTTGACAGACTTTCACGTCAACTGAGCTATCCCCCACTTGAACCAAATTTGAGGTCCTATGTCGGATTCACCCGAGCGTCCACAGCCCCTGGGCGGCAATCAGATGCCGCGGTTCGCGGGCCCCGCCACCATGATGCGCCTACCCGCCCGGGAGAGCGCTGCTGGGCTGGACGCATGCTTCCTGGGAGTGCCACTGGATATCGGCACTTCCAACCGGCCCGGTGCCCGTTATGGCCCCAGGGAAATTCGGAATGAATCGGTTCTCCTGCGCCCCTACAACATGGCGACCCGCAGTGCACCTTTCGATTCGCTCAACGTGGCCGATATTGGCGACGTTCCTATCAACACTTTCAACCTCGCGGACTCTGTCCGCATCATCGAGGAAGCCTACACGGAGCTGCTGATTCACGACTGCGTACCGCTGACTCTCGGTGGCGATCACACCATCGCACTTCCCATTCTGCGAGCGATCTACCAGAAGCATGGTCCCGTTGGAATGGTTCACGTGGATGCCCATACCGACACCAGCGATGCCATGTTCGGCGAACCCGTGACCCACGGAACACCCTTTCGGCGTGCAGTGGAGGAGGGGCTGCTCGACCCCGAGCGCGTGGTTCAAATCGGCCTGAGAGGAACCGGATACGATCCCAACGATTTTGACTGGGCGCGGGAGCAGGGCTTCCGATTGGTTCCGGCTGACGAGTGCTGGCACCGCTCGCTCTCACCGCTCATGGACGAGGTGCGCGAGCAGCTTGGCTCGGGACCGGTCTACATCAGCTTCGATATCGACGGGCTCGATCCCGCCTATGCGGGAGGAACGGGGACGCCTGAGATCGGCGGATTGACCTCGATTCAGGCCCTGGAAATCATCCGAGGCTGCCAGGGCCTCGACGTTGTCGGCGCCGACCTTGTCGAAGTGGCCCCGGTCTACGATGCCTCGGGCAATACCGCGCTTCTCGCTGCGAACCTGCTTTTCGAGATGCTCTGCATTCTGCCCGGCGTAAAAAAACGCTGATTGTCTCGGCTGGCTTCCCGGGCATCGGAATTCAGGGGCGGGTATTCAGGGGCGAGTGATCTGGCCCCCATCGACGTTGATGATCTGCCCCGTCAGCCAGGACGCTCCATCCGAGAGTAGAAAGAGGCAGGTCTGCACCAGGTCCGCGGGTTGGCCAAGACGCTGCAGCGCGAGTTGTGGGATCATGTGCTTTACATAGTCCCCCGCAGTCTTCGCCAGGGCCTCGGTTTGGGTGGGCCCGGGTGCAATCGCATTGACACGAATGCCCTGGGGACCGAGTTCCTTCGCGAGACAATGGGTAATGCCGTTGATGCCAAGCTTGGCCAAGCCGTAGAAGCCTACTCCCATCCACGCGGCCGTGGATGACTGGTTGACCACCGCCCCGCCCCCGCGCTCCTTCATGGACCGAAAGCAAGCACGGGTGCAAAGCAGCGCACCGTTCATATTGACGTTCATGAAATGTTGGTAGTAGTCCCAATCGACATTCAGCAGGGAATCGAGTTTCATCTCGCCAAAGATGGCGGCGTTGTTCACCAGCAGATCGATTCCCCCATAGATGTCGGTGACTTGCTCTGCCATTGTGGCCGTTGATTCGGGGCAGCCCACATCCACTTCCACGAAGGAAGCCTCGCCCCCTCCCGAACGAATCGATTCGGCGATTCTTTCGCCATTTTCCTTGTGGATCTCAGCGATCACCACCTTGGCACCGTGGGAAGCGAGTCCTCTTGCATAGGCCTCACCAATTCCGCCGCCCGCCCCGGTGACGATGGCGACCTTGTCTGCGATTCCGTCGTATTCCATGACCAAGCTCCTTCTCATCGTCACTCGGCAAATGCTTCATGACACTCGCTTTGAAAACCAAAATCCTTCGGTGTTGCACTTGCCCGTGTGAAAGGCGAGACCACACCCTACCACGCCACCCCGGACGCTCCATCCGAACGATTCCCCCCAGGCAATACGGGATTTTGCCAGGCAATACGGGATTTTGAATGGGGCTTCTTGAATGGCGCTTCTAGTAATGGGGCTTCTATTAATGGGGGTTCTAAATGGAGGATCCAAATGGAGCTTCTTGATTACTGGCTCAGGGTCGGTGGGGGCCGGTACCAGATCGGGGAGGTCCAGGCGCGTTCCTGAATGGTCGGCGAGTAGAAGGGCTCTTCGGCTTCGTCCAGGCAACATCGACCATAGACATCGCCTAGGGCGCCCCCATCCTGGGCGGCTTCGGTGGCCACCGCCGCCTGCTCGGCACATGCGCTGGCGAACGGGTTGACTCCCGCCGCCTGGCATTGGAAGGTACTCCACCGGCAGCTCGGGTTCTCGAGCACCCGGGCGTAATAGAAGGCCGGGCGCTCGGAATCGAAGTCTGGATCTTGCCAAACCGCGCAAAGTTGAGTGTGCCCAGTACCCAGGGGCGCGCAGGTATCTGGGTCGACTCCGGCAGTCTCATCCGCCCGGCCCGCTACATCGACCACCCTCTCGTGGGTCGTGCCATCCGCTCCGACCCAACCCTTGATGATCTGGATGCGCTGGAGGTCGAGGCCCCCGTGCCCGGGTGACCCGGCATCTTTCAGGGCAGCCACCAGGAATCGAGGCGCGGCCGCGTCGGGCCGGCCCACCAGATCCCCCCCCATGGGCACACCCTTCGCGTAGCCATGCCCGACATAATCTTCCTGGGAGCATGCCGCGAGGTCGAGGTCAAAGCCGCCAAAGAAGCGAACGACCGGGCGGGTTCCGCTGGTGGCGTAGGTCTCCCGACGGCGCATGGCCTCAAAAATTGCATCCCGCGAATTCTCTTCGGCCCAGACCACCGCGAGTCCACCCGGATTGTCGGAAAAATGATCCTGCACGTTCCGGTAACCCGCATCCCGTCGGCCCAGATGCCCCAGGTACCCGTCCTCGTCGGCGCCTCCGGGCGAGGCGCTGTGGGTATCGGTGCTGCCGATAAAACCAAGCTTGAAAGGATTCCGGCCCGAAGTCTGGTCGAGAAGCAGCCCATCTTTGAGCACATTGCGGACCATGTTTCGACGCGCGAATTCATCAAGGGGAACCGGCGCTCCTTCGGGCGCACGCATCTTTCCGAAGACCACACCCAGCGCCGAAAGATTGTCGGTCTTGTTTTGCTCGAAGGTGCAGAGTTCGTCGGCCGTATCCAGACCGCGGCCGGCCAGGCGATCAAAGCGGCATTCACTACTCGCCTTGTGTTGAGTCAACTCCACCAAAGGCTCAAAAAAACTTCGGTCCTCGGCCTCCTCCATCGAGGCCGGATCGGGAAACATCCACCCCCCCGAAAGGTTTGGGTTGTGGGGGATCGCGAGTACATCGCAGCCCGCATCTCCATCGACACACTCTGCTCGCAGTTGACGCCAGAGCTCGGGCACATTTCGGCTCCCGGTATCGTAGGCACTGATGGGGTACTCAGTCACTCTCTCGTTCCGGAAGATGACGTTGCGGTGAAGATTTCGAAAATTCGGAGCATCGCTGTACTCGTAGGCAACGAAGGTCGTAAATTCGCAATTCGCGCTGCGATCGTAGTGATCTTCCGCCGCTCTTTGGATATTCCCCCAAAACTCCAGAAGGCTCTTTGGACAGTCCGAGCCAGGTAAATCACAGATCACCGAGCGGTCCGCCGACTTCCCTCTATCGACCCCCAGATTCTTCCACCAATTTGCCGCAAGAAACTGGACATAGATAATATTGCTTCGCGTCATGAGGCAGAGCGGCGCATAGCGACCCAGACTGAACTCATCACTCGTGCAAATATTCATTTCACCCAGAAGTTCGGCATGGTCGGTGAGCGCAGCAAAATCCAGGGGCCGGCGCAGCTTCGCCGTCACGTTCTGTTCGCCATCGGGATCGGGCAGCGTGATCGGTTCGCCCTTCGCATACCGATAGGTATCCCAAGGATCGTTTCGCTGGCTCGATATATAGGAATCGAATGAATAACGGCTATGCACATGAAGATCCCCGAAGAGAGGGCGGCGCTGGGGATCATGCCTGGCGCAAGCTTCCCGCTCTTCGGTGCGCTCAAAGGCCTGTACGGGCGAACCCAGCAATCCCAAGGAGCCAATCA
>CAWVXN010000039.1:0-12515 GCA_963933695.1 uncultured Myxococcales bacterium
TCGATCAACAGTTCGGCCTTTCGAAGAGTCGCCAGGTTACTGGTGGGATCCGCCAGTACTGCCTTCTCCGCGGCTTCGAGTGCTCCCTGCAGATCACCCGCTCGACCACGGGCATTGGATACAGCCAGCCACGGCTCGGGGTCGCTCGAATCAAAACCCGTCGACATTTCCAGAACCCTATTGGCGTTCTCCGAGTCGCCTATGGAGCGGTAGTGACGAAGGAGGACATCACTCATGCGCCGTTTACCTTCGGCGACCTGCTCGATGCCCTGCTCAAGAATCGCCGTTCCTTCATCATTGCGCTCGCGCGCAAAAAAGAAAAGGCTGAGATTAATGTACGCCCCGGTCAGATGGGGATGCTGCTCGCCCTCCTCTTCTGGCTCTCCGGCTAGGACAAGAGCTCCCTGCAAAGTTGACTCGACTTCGTCGAAGCGCTCCTGGGCCATCAAGACATTGGCTAGATGGTTGCGAACCACGGGCCCATCCTCTTGGGCGATCGCCGCGTTCAGCTGAGCTTCGGCCCCTTCCAGGTCCTCGGCCTGCGCGTAGTGGGCCGCAAGCGCGATCCGGTAGTTCACTTCCTCGGGATCCAGTTCGATGGCCAGGATCAGCTCTGGTTCTACTTCATCCAGCCGGTCGAGGGCGCCAAGCGCCCCGGCGCGAATCAGGTGGCCCTTGGCGTCATCGGGGGCGAGTTCGACGATCACATCCGCTTGTTCAAGAGCCAACTCGAAATTCTGGGCAGCAATGGAAATTGTCGCGTATGCGATTCGCGATTCCACGTCATCGGGGTCCAACCGAACCGTTTCGCTGAGCTCCCAATACCCTTCTTTCAACCTATCCGATTCCAGGTAGACGTCCGCCAACTCTCGATGAGCTTCCACGGAATTAGGGTCTATCTGAAGGACGTTGCGATATTCAATAATCGCCTCCTCCAGTTGCCCGGCCTCCTTATATTCATCGCCTCGCTTCATGAAGTCCGCGAGTTTTTCCTCATCACTGGCGCAGCCGAGAGGAAACACGAAGATCGCGCTCAAGAGAACAACAAATATTCTGGATGCTGTCAGTGAACGTGCAGCTAGATTCATTTTTAAACCTCGACTCAATGCGGGTCGCTCCCCTGCGAAAAACGCGAAAAGGGAAGCTGCCCTATTCCTGGCCGGAATTCCACAGAAGCCGGCACCCTTGAGGGCATGGGTCAGTGCACAAGAGCCCTCGGGTCGTTCAAAACCATCCTATGAGGCTAGCAAATACTCTTGCCCCTTAGATCGAGACCCACAAGAACCCTTTCGGACTCAGGTAAGGTCATTGCGCCCAGCCTTGACAAGCGCCGCGACTACTTTTCGCACCTCATTGCTCCGGTCCAAAGCGGCGATCAAGATCGCGTCTTTGGTGTCGATGACCGCAAGCCCTTCGACCCCGAGGAGGGCCACAAGGCGATCTCCACCCCAAACCAGATTCGAAGAAGACTCTACGAACAGGACTTCACCGTCCACGACCCGGTTCCCCGCATCCGCTCCGGCAAGGCCGCCCACTACTCGCTTGGCCCGAGCCGATCGAGATTCCCCCCCTAGTCCGCTCACGCCGAGTTCCTCACCCAGGGAGGCCCAGGTCCCCACGTCGCTCCAGGCGAAATCTACGGGCAGGGTCCACACTTTCCGGCTCCGCTCCATCACCGCTACATCGAGGGGAACCGAGGGAGCTCGCCGATAGGCCGCCTCAACAGCGCGTGCATTTCGACCCCGGGGTTGGGCCCGGAGCGGCGCGAGTGAGCGGTGCAGTTCAGGCGCACAGACTTCGATCTCTTCCAGTAGGGTCCGCGCCGCAAAAATGAAAACACCTGCGTTCCAGAGATACTGGCCCGACGCAAGGTAGCGTTGTGCGCGCTTCGCATCGGGTTTCTCGACGAAACGGCGCACCCGATGCAAGCCCGGAAAGGCGGTTCCTGCTGCCGCCCCCTGCTGGATGTAGCCGTATCCCGTATCCGGACGCGTGGGGAGGATGCCGAGTGTCAGCAGAACCCCCTCCGACGCCGCGGCTCGGGCGCAGCGTCGAATCGACGACGCGAAGGCCCCAGCATTGGGGATATGGTGATCCGCCGACAGAATCGCCATGACGCTTCCCGAATCCTCTGCCTCAATTCGCTGGGCGGCCCACGCGACCGCCATCGCTGTATTCCTGCGCAAGGGTTCAACCAGAACCCTACGCGCCGGAAGGCCGGACTCATCCCTGATCGCCTTGGCGTGCTCCTTGCCGCAGACAATCCAGACCTGATCATCTCCTGCAAATTTCTTTGCCCGGGCCAGGGTCGCTGCGAGAAGCGACTGTCCGCCGACAACTCGCATCAGGGGCTTCGGGTGCTTCTTGCGAGATGCCGGCCAGAAGCGTTCACCCGCGCCCCCGGCAAGAATCACAGCATGTAGCGAGGGCCGGGCACCCCGACGCGGCTTTTTCGGTCCCATTACGGATTTCTTTTCCGTCACCGACGACCTATTCCCCAGTACTCAAAGCCATTTTTACGCACGGACTCGGGGTCGTAAATGTTCCGTAAGTCCACCAGCCTTGGCCGCTTGAGGAGTTTCTTGACTCGACCGAGTTCCAATGCACGAAACTCGTTCCACTCGGTGACAATCACGAGGACATCGGCCCCTTCCGAGGCATGATACGCATCTTTGCAGAGCAAAATTTCGGGCATTTCACGAGACGCTGGGGCCATGGCCTGGGGGTCGAAAGCCCTAATTTCGGCACCGGCTTTTAGCAGATCCCGAATAATTACGAGAGAGGCCCCCTCCCGGATATCGTCGGTCTCGGGTTTGAAGGAAAGACCCAGGATCGCCACAGTCTTTCCCTGGACGTCGCCATCGCATGCATCCAGAATCTTCCCCACCGCATAATCGATCTGCCGACGATTGACTTCCATGGCCGCTTCGACGATCTCGAATTTTCGTCCCAACCCGCGCACAAAGTGGGCGGCCGCCCGCGTATCTTTCGGGAAACAGGAGCCTCCGTATCCCGGCCCAGCGTGCAAGAATTTGGTCCCGATTCTTCGGTCGAGCCCCATGGCCCGAGCGACACCCTGAACATCTCCACCCACTTCGTCGCACAAAATTGACAGCTCATTCACAAACGAAATTTTTGTCGCCAGGAACGCGTTGGCCGCATATTTCGATATCTCCGAGCTCACCAAGTCCGTGAACACGAAGGGGGTTTCATTCAGGAAAAGGGGCCTATACAGGTCCTTCATAATCGCCAGAGCCTGTTCGTCTCCCGGCTCCGTCCCCACAACAACCCGATCCGGACGCAAGAAATCCGCAATCGCGGAGCCCTCCCTGAGGAACTCGGGATTCGAGACCACACTAAAATTGACCGTTCGGCCCGCTGCCTTGAGTTCTTCTTCGATCCAGCCACGCACCTTGGCCGAAGTGCCGACAGGAACCGTGCTCTTTGTAACGACAACCTTGTAATCCGTGAGATTCCGGCCAATTTCCCGGGCTACCGCTTCGACAGCACCCAGATCGGCACTCCCGTCCTCAGCGGAAGGGGTCCCGACTGCGATAAAGACGACGAGCCCTCCTTGAATCGCTTGATCGCGATCCAGCGTAAAGGAAAGCCGGTTGGCCTCGACGCTCCGCTGGACAAGTTGGGCCAGACCTGGCTCGTAGATTTCGATCTCGCCGGAATTCAGAGCATCGACTCGTGCGCGATTTGCATCCGTGCACGTGACCTGCAGCCCAAACTCCGAGAAACAAGCTCCGGTGACAATACCCACATATCCACAGCCAATGACGCAGACGTTCATGAGCGATTATTCCTAATCAATGCTGATCCCTTAAAGTTGGTTCCTTAAAAGCTATACGCGAAAAAAAAGGTGCGCGGCTTAACTTCCAATTACCGGTGCGGCCACTTGCCCACATCGGCATCGCTTTGGTGTTCAGGTAGAAGAACTTATTTCGTGAGTTCTCGACAGCTCGGAGAAAACAAGAGGAGCCCGCCCAGCCCCAGGCCCGAGGCAAATCCCTCACCCGATCAGCGCGTTCCAGGATCACCCAGGCCCACGCCATGCAGCTTCTGCTGAGCTTCAATGTCCGCATCCACCATCATTCCCACTAAGCTTTCAAAACTCGTCTCAGCACGCCAGCCCAGCTCTGTCTCCGCCTTGCTGGCATCTGCCAAGAGGGTATCGACCTCCGCCGGCCGCTGAAGGCTCTTATCCGTTCTCACAAACTCTTCGGGCTCGAGACCCACATGGGAGAAGGCGAGTTCGTAACACTCCCGAACAGAGTTCTGCACCCCCGTCCCGATCACATAGTCAGTGGGCGCATCGACTTGAAGCATTCTCCACATGGCGTCCACGTACTCGGCCGCATAGCCCCAATCGCGTCGTGCCTCGACATTTCCCAGCTTCAATTCGTCTTGGAGGCCCAGCTTGATTCGCGCGACGCTCTCTGTGATTTTCCGAGTCACGAATTCTCTACCCCGGCGCGGAGACTCGTGGTTGAAGAGGATTCCTGAAACGGCAAATAGGTCATAGCTCTCCCTATAGTTCACCGTGATCCAATGACCGTATAGCTTTGCCACAGCGTAGGGACTGCGGGGATAAAAGTCCGTCGACTCGCATTGCGGAACTTCCTGCACTCTTCCAAACATTTCCGAACTGGAAGCTTGGTAGAAGCGAATTCCTGGATCGATCGTTCGAATTGCATCCAGCATCCGCGTCACACCCAGGGCCGTATACTCCCCGGTCAGCGAAGGCTGAACCCATGATGTGGGCACAAATGATTGGGCCGCGAGATTGTAGACCTCAGTCGGCCTCGCGTTGCGAATAGCGGTCTCCAGGGAAACCTGGTCGAGTAAATCCGCCTGATGAAGACGCAGCTCTCCATGGATATGGGCGATACGTTCGAAGGTCTCAGTACTTGAGCGACGAACGAGCCCATGGACTTCGTACCCCTTGTCGAGCAATAATTCCGCCAGGTATGAGCCATCCTGGCCAGTAATCCCCGTTATAAGTGCGACCTTCCCAGTCAATTCTCTTTCTCCTCATGGGCGACGCTGGTTCCGTTCGTCGCACCTGCCACGGTTTCGTCCCCTTGCGGGAACCTCAGCATACCAAGATTTTTAAGAAGCCTCGCTGTCAGCACGATCACTGCAGCTAGGAACAGATAGGCCGAATATCCTTCGAGCTGAGAAAACGAGAGGGCAATTATGCTGAAACAGAGGGTCTGAAAGTAGAGCCAAAGGACTGCCCGGCGATGAGACCCCTCTCTTTTGAGGAGCATGTGGTGCATATGCATCTTGTCTGCCGAAAATATTGCCTTCCCTGTCCGAACGCGTCTAAAAATCGAAAGTCCGGTATCCAACAAAGGGACCGCGAGTACAAGGAGCGGGATGATAAAGGTAAGCACCGCCGCCTTCCTATAACCCTGGATCGAAATCAGAGCGAGTCCAAACCCAATAAAGAGAGCCCCTGCGTCGCCCAAAAATATTTTCGCCGGAGGAAAGTTATAAGGCAGGAACCCCAGTAAGGCCCCGAGCATCACGAGCGCGATCAGCAACCCGGCGGTCTGATCGGCTTGAAAACAGATTATTCCCAGGGTTCCCGCAATGATCACACCTAATCCCGAAGTTAGGCCGTCCAGGCCGTCGATCAGGTTCATGGCATTAGTGACGACAACTATCCAACCAAGGGTAATCAACCAGGAAAGCCATTCCGGAAGCAAATGGGTCACAAGGGTAAGCGGATTCGTAAAGTAATCGATTACGAATCCGCCCTCGATGGCAATCACCGAAGCCAGCACCTGGAAGGGGATTTTCTGCCACGCACCCAAATCGAAACGATCATCCCACACTCCGACTAGAACCAATAACATCCCACCCGCCATGAAGGATGCCAAATGAGCCTGAAGCTTGGCGGACTGCGGTTGATCGCTAGCCAAATAGAACGCCACCAATCCCAAACCACATCCCATGACGACCGCCAGTCCACCCAGCAGAGGGATCCCCACCCGGTCATTGACCTTTCGAACACTGGGGCGGTCAACGACGTCGAGCAGTACAGCTATTTTTCCGGCGAGAGGCGTCACGACCCCTGTGACGATTGCGGCCGCACAAAACGCGATAATCAGCCCAACTGTATCCATACCAGGCCTCTTCGTTTCCGCACGTGTTCAATGCCGCCCCTGACCATCTTAGTAGGGTCCGTTCGAAGATGGGCCCGACTCGACTCCGTTGAGTAGCAGGCCAAGAATTCTCCTCTGATCGAGAATTTCGAGCACCGTCTCAACATCTTGCTTGGGTGTCACAGCCGCGCGAACCACCAGCACCACGCCGTCACTAAATTCCGAGATGATCTTGGCATCGGGCAACCCAAGGCAGGCAGGAGTATCCAGAATGACCTGGTCGTAGAGACCAGCGACCCTTTCAATAACCTCTCGCATCGCATCCGAAGCCAGTAACTCGGAGGGATTGCTCGGCCTACTCCGGACAAGAAGTACATCCATGTTGACGTTTTCCACCTTTACGATCGCATCCTCGAGTTGCGCATCACCGGACAAAACTTCGCCGAGCCCCACCACCGGCTCGACACCCAGGCTCCTATGTATCGTCGGCCTTCGCAAATCGCAGTCGACAAGCAGAACCTTCTTGCCCACGCTCATGGAAGTGACAACTGCTAGGTTGATCGACGCCATGCTTTTGCCTTCGTCAGAGTTCGCACTCACAACGGCTACGGTTTTAAGGGTCTGCTGGGTGGCCAACGAATCAATTCGGCCCCGGAGAGTCCTGAACTGCTCCGAAGCGACCGACTCTGGCTGAAGGATCGTGATTCGGCGTTTATTAATCTCGTTTGCCGTCTCATTCGTCCCAGTCGCCTTCTCCCCGAACGAAAAAAATCGGCGAAGAACCCCACTCTTCCGTACGGGGGCGCTCGCAGGCGTGGTATCCCACTCGGTCGGCGCAACTACAGCCGGCTCGCCTACGATTTTTCGTCGGCGTTCGGCTTCGGCGCGCTGCAGTGCTTCATAATGTTTGGCCATGTTCGCCTCGAATCCCCCAGCTAGCGGAAAAATCTCAAGAGCCCTCGGCCTTTACCGGGGGGTGCTTTTCGAGAATCCGCACTTGCACTTCCTTGAGCCTCCGACGAGGGCAGGTCCAGCATATCCAGATCGCTCGCAGCCTCTCGAATCATATCTGCGTCAACGACACGCTGCTCCCGGGCAAAGCCCATGAGGAGCGCGCTATCACAGAGAACATTCAGCACTCGCGGCGTTCCCCCAGATATCCGATAAAGGGCCCGCAACGCGCCACGCTTGAAGAGTCTCCCGCCGGTATGCCCAGCTCGCTGGAGACGATCTTCTACGTATGCAAAGGTTTCCTCTTCGTTAAAAGGGCGCAGATGGTGGCTCAGAGCGATTCGCTGACGAAGTTGCCGGAGTTCGGGTTTCCGAAGCATCTCCTTCAGTTCCGGCTGCCCAACCAACATGATTTGGATCAGCTTCGAACGGGGAGTCTCTAAATTGGAGAGCAACCGAATTTCTTCCAACATGTCGATCGAGAGGTTCTGCGCTTCATCAACGATCAGCAGAGTTTTTTCGTTTTTACCGAGTCGCTCAATCAAAAATTCATTGAGCTGAATCAGATAGTCTGCCTTGTTCTTTCGCCGCGGCTTGATATCGAGTTCCTCAAAAAGAACACGAAAAAATCCGAGAGGCGTTAACCTGGGATTAAAAATGAACGCCGATTTTGTTTGCGAGTCCAACTGCCCAAGCAGTGCATGTAAAAGCGTAGTCTTGCCCGTTCCGACTTCGCCGGTGAGCATCACGAACCCCTTCCCCGCCTGGACTCCATAGACGAGAGTCGCCAGCCCCTCCCGATGCGCTTCTCCCAGGAAGAGAAATGACGGATCCGGGGTCATCTCAAACGGCGGTCTAACCAGCCCATAGTATTCACAATACATGGATACTCCAGAACCTCATCGGGAATTCCATCCGAACTGAACTCCTCGGGTGGAGGCTCGTGCTCCCGTTGCCTCTCCTTGGGCTTCGCCTTCTTCTTCACCTGAATCGGGAAAAATCACTATGTCATTGACGTATACATACGAAAGCGCTCCAGCCATGATACAAACCACCGCGATAGCTCCGGCAACCAACACTTCCTTTATCAGTCGGCGGCGACGCGCGGCAAAATCCGGCTCGAGCATGATTGCAGGAATTGATGCGAGCACCGGAACACTCGTGGCAGCTTGAAGGCTCCTTGAATCGTGAACGGAAGAGTCGGTGGACTCCAGGACGAGACCGACTGTACCGGCAAGCCCAACACCCAAAATCAAGCCCACAAAGAGAATCAGCTGACGGTTGGGCGAACTCGGCCTCGGTGCGGGAAATGCAGACTCAAGAATTCGAAACTGCTCGCCCAGCTGCTTTCGCTCAAGATCCGCTTGGACACTTGCCTGCTGACGACGCGCACTGAAATCTTGAAAAGAAACATTGAGGTGACTGTATTCCCGGCCCAGAGCCTCGAGTAGGGCGGCAACCGCCGGGGTCGCGGCAATTCGCTCTCGTGCAGCATCGCCCTGCTCGGTGAGGCGCTCTATGTCCTGCCCCAGAGCCTCCACCCGCAAGGCGGAACGCCGTTCTTCAGACTTCGCGTTCTGCGCGGCGTAGGACTCGGGGGTTTCATCCTCGCCGTCTCCCGAGCCCTCGAGCCTACCTTCCAGAAGGACCAATTCCTGAACCGCCTGAACTACGTCTGGATGGCGAGCGGTGTAGCCCCTCGCCCGCATAACACCCAGTTCGGATTCAACGACTTTTCGGCGATAGGCGGGGCTCGCCTGATCATTCATGCCTGTCATAGCCACAGCGGTTATCGCTTGGTCCTTCCAGAAGGCTTCGTCACTTAGGGCAAGATCCATTGCTCGCCGGACATCTCGGAGTTGGCCAATCGATATCTGCAGCGACTCCTGGTTGGCCACCAAATCTTCCGGAAGGTGCCCTGCGTTTTCGTCTTTGAGCGACTTGACCTGCCCTTCAACTTGGGTGAGCCGGCCACGCAATTCCTCGATTGAATCCTGCATGAAATCAAGACTCTGCTGAGAAACGTTGACTCGAGCGTTGATATTCGCCTCGAGAAAGTCGTTAGCGATGCTCTGAGCAACGACCGCAGCAGTGGTCGCTGATCTGGACGTGAACGTTATCTTGAAGGAGTTGAACTGGATATCCGCTCGCATACGCTTCTGGGCGTCAAGCGCGTTCAATACCGGCTGCACGACGACATGGGCTCGCATGAGGTCGATGAGTTCTGAACGCTGCTGGCTCTCCGACTCTTCGGCGTACAGATCAAATTCATCAATCAGTCTCGAAAGGCGCGCTCGGCTGAGAATCTCCGCGGTCATGATCCCTAGACGTTCCTTCAAATCACTTTCACGGACCCCAGCACTCACCAACCCCTCGTCAACGGCTTGGGGTTCGACGAGAATCGTGGCGCTGGAGGTGTACTGATTGGGAAGCGCCATGGCGACCAAGTAGAGGGCGAGAAAGCCAATCGCTGCCACCGTCAGCATGAGCTTCAGCCGACGACGGATCATTCCTCCAATGTCGGGAATCTGAGGGATCTGCTGGGAATTCATTTCTGATTAATCTCTGTCGTCATGTTTTTTGGACCTTGCGCTTGTTTGATTATCTCTTTGATTCTTGCCACTAGAAAATATACGGAGAGAACTGATAGTTCAGCGTCATCGAGCCTGTGTAATTATCCTGAGTCGGGAGCTTGACTCCACCGACTTCGTAATCGATCCAGCTTTGGTAACGAAAGTTTAGGCGCAGGAGAATTCGTTCGTCCAACCGGCGATTTACCCCGAGCGAAATCCAGGCTCGGTCAAGTTGCGTTTCCTGGGAAAATGGCAGGGGCTGATTAGTTACCGGATTGAGAATCAGGAAGGCATCAACCGTTCGCCTTCGACTCCAGCCCGCAATGGCACTCCCTCGCCAGAGCTCACTGAGCTTCGTATTCAGAACAATGGACAGCGTGTCGAGCACAGAAGTCCTGCTCGATCCTCCCGAGGGGTCCTCGTTCCGCACGTAGTTCAGCCTGAGATTGGAATTTTTAAAATCCCGCCGCAGGGACATATTCATGAAATAAGTGAAATCGCTGTTCGTCTCGGGCTTGGGTCGGCCCACCACCGATCCCGGCTGGGTCCGAATCAGGGACGGCCCGCCCTGAAAGTCGAAAACCACATTGGGCGTCACCTTGTACGTGGCCAAGGCATTAATATTGGTCACCACAACAGTCGAGCCTTCCACGACTTGTTGTTGGAATTGTTGTTCATCAAAAAATCGATAACGAGCTGAGACGCTGGCTCCCAGAGTCAAACGACGGGAGCCTGCTCGATTATACGATGTAGTCACTCCGATGGATTTATTGCCAATGTTACGGGACTCGGTATATCCATAATCTTGGAAGTCCAAGTTCAACCGCAGGTTGGAGCGCGCATCCGGGCTACGGGAATAGCCCAGGCTCCCAAACGCTCGTATCGTTTGTCCTTGATCCGATGCCAAAACGTCGAACGAGCCATCCTCGTTTGCCTCGGAAATTGCTTGGATCGAACTGTATTCAGTATAGGAGGCGCTCGCGGACAACTGGTCTCTGCGGCTCAGCTCGATTTGGGCGCTGCCGTTTGCCTTGTTGTCCAGTCCGTTTACACCCTCAGACCTGAAATACCAGAGATAAGAAGGCTGATAGGATACTTCGTAACTGCCCCCACTAAACTTGTCGAAACTGCCGCTGAGATTGACATCCGGGATGATTCGGTAGGTGCCGTCGGTAATGGGGTCCGTAGCCGAGCCGAAAATATTACTTTCCATTCGAACGCTCTGTCCGATCCCCAGGTCAAGCTGGTGCGCATCTGCAAGCGTGCTTGCAGTCATCAGAGCGCAACCCAGTCCTGAAATGAGATGGACTCGCACAAATATGCTCTACTCGGGGATGACAATCGTATCACCGGGTTCCACCAAGATATTCGAGTCCGGCTCCTTGCCGGCCACATACGCGGAGTAGTTGAAGCGATAGGAAACTAGTCCGCCCGGGGTCGGGCGAAGAATTCTGATATCCGCGCGATTGGCCCATGTATTGAAACCGCCCACTGCCGCGATTACTTCGAGCACGCGCATCTGGCGGTTCAACGGAAGTGTCCCCGCGCGCAAAACCCCGCCCACCACTGTGACCATCTGGCTATTCGCCTGGATAACGATAACGGTTACCCTGGGGGAGCTGATGTATTCGGCCAACTTCCCGCTGATAACTTCTTTCAACTCTGCCGGAGTCAGTCCTTCGGCCTGGATATCATCGAGCAGGGGAACTGAAATCTTCCCATCGCTCCTCACCAGCGCTTCCACGCTGAGTTCCGGGTTTTTCCAGACTGTGATTCGCAAAACATCGGGAATCCCGATTACGTAGGGGACACGCAAGCCCAACTTTTCATCTGGAGGCGATTCGGCAGCGGGCCGGGCACATGCCGATATCAGCAGCGCCGAAATCAAAAAAACGCACAGTGCAGGGAACGAATGTCCCGAAATGGCGATCGGTCGCCCTCGACTTGTCGATCGTTTTCTCGACTCATCTGCCATCGCTTAGTCCGTTCTCCTTCATCTTGTAAAGCAACGCCTTGTAACTGATTTGCAACCTTTGCGCCGCCTCTTTCCGATTCCATCGCGTCTGTGCCAAGACCCGCTCGATCACTTGCTTCTCGGCGACCCGCGCTGCCCGCTTTGAAATCGCCTTCAGGTCAAAGCCCCCGCCTTCGGCCAAATCCGAACTCAACGACGCAAGGTTTAGGGCATCCTGTTCCGGGGGCTGGGCGACCGCCACGGCAATGTCCTGCCTCTGGATCTCTTTCAAGACCGCCTGCTCGCTTCCCAAGACCACCATCCGCTTGATCATGTTCTCAAGCTCTCGCACGTTGCCAGGCCATTTGTATTCCATCATCACATTCATGGTTTCCACGGAAAGCGGGCGGACCTCTTTCCCGTACTGCTCCCCATACATTTGGAGGAAGTGCTCCGTCAAGAGCGGCACAGCATCGATTCGATCCCGCAAGGGCGGAAGCGCCACCATGACCACATTGAGCCTGTAGTAGAGATCCTCTCGGAATTCTCCGCTGCGAACAGCTTCTTCCAGGTTTCGATTGGTCGCGGCAATAATCCGAGTGTCTACCTTGACGTCGCTCTCGCCTCCCAGCCGTGAGAACTCACCGTCCTGCAGAACCTGAAGAAGCTTGGCCTGGAGCCCCGGTGCCATTTCACTGATCTCGTCAAGGAAGATGGTGCCGCGGTTCGCATATTCAAATTTCCCGAGCTTTCTCTTCTGGGCGCCCGTGAACGCGCCCTTTTCGAAGCCAAAAAGCTCGCTTTCGAGCAACTCCGACGGCAGCGCCGCGCAATTGACTTTGACGAAAGGCCGCTCGCTACGGTTGCTCAACTGGTAGAGCGCCCGGGCCACAAGTTCCTTGCCCGTTCCGCTTTCAC
>CAWVXN010000040.1:0-12438 GCA_963933695.1 uncultured Myxococcales bacterium
TTGGCATCAGCTATCCCATTTTTTTCGTCCCGGAGCCGATCGCCGGGGCTCGTATGTGGCCGAACTTGAAGGCATGGTTTACCCATGAAGGACGGGGGTACATCGAGGTCAATTCGATCGGTTATCGCGACCATGATCACCCGAAGCGCAGGCCCGATGGGGAGTTTCGCTTCGCTCTGCTGGGTGATTCGATGACCGAAGCGTTGCAGGTACCCTTCGAAGACACTTACTGGAATGTCGCCCGACGCGAGCTGCAAGGGTGTGAGGCACTATCGGGGCGCACTCCCGTACCATTGAACTTTGCGATTTCGGGATTCGGAACTGCTCAGCAACTCGAGGTCCTGCGTAACATCGTCTGGGACTACGATCCGGATCTCGTACTTCTGGCGTTCGTGCCCAATGATATAACGGACAACCACCCTGCCTACGGCTCTACCCATCTGAAGCCGTACTATGTCTTCGACGATAGTGGTGCCCTAGTACTGGACGATTCTTTCAAGACGAGCCCTGAGTTTCTGAGGCGGATGTCGCCTCTCGTCTCTCTGCGGAGAAACCTGATCCAGAACTCACGGGTCCTTCAGTTGCTCGTGGAGATTCGCACGGAGTACTACCGAAGAACCGGGTTGGCCCAGATGAAAAGCCGGGCCGGTAAATTCAATCAGCCATCCCCAACGGGGACGGTAAGAGAAGCCTGGAGCCTCACTGAGGCGCTGCTGGCTCGCGTTGCCGAAGACGTAGCGGCGCACGACCGTGACTTTCTACTCTTGGTCACGACGAGCGGACACCAGGTCCACCCCGATCCCGAATATTTGAAACGCCGGCTCGAGATCGAGACGACAAGTGATCTCTATTACTGGAACAGGCGGATTTCTTCATTCGCCACCGATATTGGCATCGAACACGTGAGTCTTGCGGAACCCTTCGTCACCTACGCGACTGAGAACGAGACTTGTCTGCACGGTTTCGAGAACTCCGTCCCGTGCGGCGGCCATTGGAATTCGAAGGGGCATCTCATCGCGGGGCAGTTGCTTGCTGATGCTATCTGTAATCAACTAACCGCTGCCGATGGAGTGGAACCGGCGTCCTAGCCCTGGAAGAAGCGTTCGGCTATCGAACGATTGCTTTGCTCGACTAGTTTTACGGTCTCGGCTTTGAACTCTTCAGCGAATCGTTTCCTCGTCTTCTTCTTTTTTGCACATTCTGAACGCCCGAAGAAAAATTTGCTTCCTCCCTGCAGTCCACTTTTTCGTGCAGGGTGAGGTACCCCAATGTCCCTGACCGACCAAGGCATCCGGGCCACGCGGGACGTGACTACAAGGTACAGACACAGAAAAAACTCCTGCATCGCACCCGCCTCCTGGCAGCCATTTTCGTGGGCGTCAACGCACCACGGCGTTCTGCTCTTGTTGCTCTGATGTTTCCCTATTGCGTTCGCTTACGGGTTCTGCCTCGCCACTTTAGTTCCTTACAAGCCTCTTTGGGTCGCTCGTAAGGACGCAATAGGGGGCTGCCTTGGCCGCTCATCCGAGATCCTGCGTATCCAAGGGTGTGCAGTGTCAGGGAGAAAACGCCATTCCGGAGGGAATAGCCGCAGACCTCAGCCCCATACGTGAGAAGCGCACTCGATAACCCTGGCGAGCGGCTCGCCCCGCCAGCAGCAGCCAGAGAACAGGAACTTGACCAAAGGAATTTGGCGAAAGGAATTTGAGAATAAGAACTTGACGATAGAAACTTCAAGCTGCGTTTGGGAGAACTTGAGGAGTAGCTTGGACGCGTGATTCCGGGAGTGGCTGCGTGTCCGGCGCCGGATTTACTGAGGATCCTACTCGGAACTTCCGTGAGGGGCCCTGGCGGGGCAAGCTAGTAGCGTAGGTTGAGCCCGCCGCCGAACCCGTACTCGGAATGCCAGCCGGCGGTCAGGTCCAGGAATCGGTTGACGTTGAAGAGCAGCAGGGTCCGACCCTCCCACTCGGTTTCCGTATCGTATTGGACCTCACCCACTACTCCGAGACGCGACGTGAGTTGCAGGTCCTTCTCCAAAGTGATCCTGACCTCGCCCTCGCTGTCGACCCAGATCTGCGATCCGATGTTCAGGGGAAGCAGGGCCTCGAACCCGAAGACCGCACGGTTCTGGCCGTCCTGGAAATGTCCACCCAGCAGGGCGCTGTAGAAGCGATTGAAGTGGTACCGGTAGGAGGCGAGCAGTTCGTATTCGGCGCTCGGCACATCCTGCCAACCCACCTCCCACTCGAAGGCCAACTGGTGGCGAGTGGAACTCGTCGTCATGTAGCCCTCGGTAAAGTTGGAGAGCGCGGCTGCGTCCGCCCAGGCATACCAAGGGTCGCTGAGCAGCGACCTGCGAGATTCGTCGAGGGCGGCCGGGGGATCCCAGTCCTGGTAATGGACGATGCGCGCCATCCCGGCCTTCATGTGGTAGAGGATGTGGCAATGAAGGAACCAGTCGCCTTCTTCGTCGGCGAGGAACTCGATAACGGTGGTGCCCAGGGGGTTCACGTCCACCGTATGCTTGAGTGGCGCATGGCTGGCCTGACCGTTCAGGACCCGGAAAAAATGCCCGTGAAGATGAAGTGGGTGGTGCATCATGGTTTTGTTCTCGAAGACGATGCGAAGGATCTCGCCTTTCTTGACGGGAATCTTGTCGGCCTCGGAGAGGGTCTTGCCGTTGAAGGACCAGACGTAGCGCTCCATGTCCCCCGTGAGTTCCAGGCGAATTTCCCTGGGAGGTGCAGAACCTGACAGGGTGGTGGCCACCGGGGAGCGGAGCCGGTTGTAGGGCGGCATGGGCCGCTCGGGCACCTTCACCGAGTCTCGATCTTCGCGGTTTGCGTGGTTATTGTGGTCGTCGCGGTTTGCGTGGTTCTTGTGGTTATTGTGGTTCTTGTGGTTGTCGGGGTTGTCCGCCTCGTCGTGGTTCTCGTGGTTCCTGTGCTTGTCGTGGCGAGCGAGCCTGTCCGCCGAGGGCGCGTGCTCGCCACCCTCGTGCTGGGCGTGCTGGGCGTGGTGGGCGGCATAGAGGTTGGGCGGCGGAACGTCTTCGGCCGATCTCTTCTGTCCCTCTCCGATCCAGAGCGAAGTATGGCCGCTGCCGTCCTGAGCGGTGGCCCTGAACTCGGCTGCGCCCTCTGGGGGCACTTGGACCACAAAGTCATAGGTCTCGGCGACCCCGATCAGCATGCGGCCAAGATCCACTGCCTCGACATCCTTGCCGTCGGCGGCGATGACTTTGAGGGGTTCGCCCGCGTACTCAAGATAGAAATAACTGGATGCGGCGGCGTTGACCACGCGAAGCCGAATGCGCTGGCCAGGCAGGGCCTCGAGGTTCTGTTCCTCCTCCCCATTGGTGAGAAAAGCGTCGTAGGCCACGTCCGAGGCGTCCATGGGAGGCATGCGGTTGAGAGACCTCTCAAACATGGCTCCGAGGCCATTGGCCCGATACGCACCCCAGACCGTTTGCAGGGAGCCTTTCTGTCTGGAGAAGGTCTCGCTGCCGCTCTTGAGGAGCCGCAGGATTTCTTCGGGTTTCTCGCTCGTCCAATCCGAGAGCACGACCACATGATCTCGGTCGAAGGAGGGAGAAGGCGTTGCTTCTTCGATCACGATGGCGCCGTAGAGTCCGCGCTGCTCCTGGAGACCCGAGTGCGAGTGATACCAGTAGGTTCCGGCTTGTTTTAAAGCGAACTCGAATACGTGAGAGGCGCCGGGCTCGATGGGAACGTTAGTCAGCCCCGGAACCCCGTCCTGGCCGTTGGGCACCAACAGCCCGTGCCAGTGCAACGAGGCGCTGGTGTCTAGGCCGTTATGCACACGGATGCGGGCGGTGTCGCCCTCTTTCCAGCGCAGAGTAGGCGCCGGGATCTGCCCGTTTATGGCGAGAGCCCGGGAAACCTGCCCACCGATTTCAATTGTCTTCTCCTCGATGAAGAGATCGCTTTCGACGACCCTGGCCTCGGCGGCCCAGGTGATGGGGAAAATAGAGATCACCAGGCCGAGAAGCAGCGGGGGGATGCCGGTCCGGCCTCGACCATTACGGCTGGAGGGAATCATTCGAAGAGTCCTTCAGCAACGCGTAGTCGTAGAGGTCATCTATCCGACTGCAGCGCCGATTGAAATTTTAAATTCGGTGGAGGGTAGGGGGGATAGGACATACAAGCTGCTTTCCAGCATGACGCCCAGACTCGGACATTGTGGCAGAACCCAGCTTGTATGTCCTATTCCCCCCCCTATCCCCTCGAGACACGGAATATCAGACGATGCTCGGTGTCTGTCGCGCCGGGACTCCCCCTGGGCCTTTAACGTAACGCCCAGGCTCGGACGTTGTGCCAGAAGCCAGATTGAACTCCTATCCCCTAACCTCCTAATATTCAACAAGAGAACGCGGCAAGAACCGCTGGAGAGCACGTGCCTGAGATCGACTTCGACAACACCTATGCGCGCCTGCCCGATGGGTTCTTCGCTCGCGTGGCACCCGCTTCGGTCCCCAGCCCCTCCCTCGTCAAAGTAAACGGGCCACTCGCCACAGAGCTTGGGTTGAATGAAGCGTGGCTGAAGACGCCTGCGGGTATTGCGATGTTGTCGGGCAATGCACTTCCGGCAGGTGCCGAGCCGATCGCGATGGCGTACGCCGGCCATCAGTTTGGCGGTTTCTCGCCGCAACTGGGCGATGGTCGTGCGATCCTGCTTGGCGAATTGGTCGGCGCAGACGGAGTGCGCCGCGATGTCCAATTGAAGGGTGCTGGCCAGACGCCCTTCTCACGCAATGGCGACGGCAAGTCGCCACTCGGGCCTGTCATTCGCGAGTACCTCGTGAGTGAAGCGATGGCCGCTCTCGGTATCCCGACGACGCGTGCCCTTGCCGCCGTTGCTACGGGCGAGTTGGTGCAACGCGAAGAGTCGCAACCGGGAGGCGTACTCACCCGTGTGGCCCAAAGCCACATTCGTGTGGGCACGTTTCAGTTTTTTGCAGCGCGAGGCGAGACCGAATCGCTGCGGAAGCTGGCTGACTACGTCATCGCCAGGCACTACCCCGATGCGCGACAAAGCGGAAATCCGGCCCGCGCTCTGCTCGACGGCATCATCGAGCGACAGGCTTCCCTGATCGCCAAGTGGATGCAGATTGGGTTTGTGCACGGTGTGATGAACACCGACAATACCCAGATCGTCGGTGAAACAATCGACTTCGGCCCCTGCGCATTTATGGAGCCCTTCGATGCCCGCACCGTCTTCAGCTCGATAGACCATCGGGGTCGCTACGCCTGGGGGAAGCAGCCATCCATCGCACACTGGAACCTGGTTCGCCTCGCCGAGGCATTGCTCCCCCTCCTGGCAGATGACGAAGACTCTGCGGTGAAGCAGGCCGGCGCCGCACTCGAGGGTTTTTCTGGCATTTTCAATGGCCAATTCCTCGACGGGTTCCGGCGCAAGCTTGGGCTAGCACCAAGCTTCGCAACAGACCCGGAAGGCACGGAGGCTTTCGTAAACCTGTGCTTCGATGTCATGGCGCAGCAAAAAGTGGACTTTACCTTGTTCTTCCGCCACTTGACGCTGGTGGCAGGCGGCGCGAGCCCCGAGCAGCTACTTGCCTTGTTCAATGACCCAAGCGCCGGCCAACAGTGGCTCGAAGGCTGGCACGCCGCCGGCCCGAAAGACGTCGAGGCCATGCGCACCGTCAACCCGATCTTCATCCCGCGAAATCATCGCGTAGAAGAAGCCATTCAAGGCGCACTCCGCGGCGACTACGCGCCATTCGAGCGTCTCAATGCCGTCCTCGCGCGCCCGTTCGAAGAGCAGCCGGAACACGCGGAGTTTGAGAACCCGCCAAAGGCCGGGGAAGTTGTGGAGCACACGTTTTGCGGTACTTGATCGGCGCGCGCAAGCGTTGCGAATAAAAACGCGCCGCTTCCGTGTCACGGACCTTAAACCATCGGCCCCGACGGGAACCCAGCCTGCCATCGAGAACCCCTGTGTTCCCTCATTCACTGACACCGGACATGGCGCGATACTCTTCCCAATACCGTGATCGTGAGGTCGCCTGTCGATCCCAGGGCGGCGCCCGCCGCAACATTGAACTCGATCGCCGGGAGGTCGCTGCCGTTTGCGGGAACCTACGCGGGAATGATGCTGGCCGTGGTCTGCGAGACGAAGGCCGGTAGAGCCTCGTCGATGCTGAGGGAATCATACGACGCACTCGCGTGGTTCCACTGCAACACAAAGACCGTGTTTGCTGTGCTGTCGGCCTCGACATCGTGGGAAGCCGCCCGTTCTGCCGGAAAAGCGAGAAGCGCGAGTATCACCAGCGCGTGCGGCAACCAACGGAATTCAATCATAGTAGAACCCTTAATCATGCATAGTATACATGAGAGCCGCCATCCGTTACTGCGTTGCTCGACCGTCTGGACTGAGCGGATCTTACCGGGAATTCGAGCCTTAACCTGTAGCCTGGGATTGTTCAGTCCGCGTAATCTCGGCCGTCCGACGTCGCCTTCTCGCGGGCGCTCGGGTTGACCGAAGGACGGAAGGGAACCGCGCATACCTCCGCCTCCACCGGCCCACCGGAACTCTCCAAGTACTCGTCGGGCAGTTCGACGAGCAGCCGCGTACCGATCTCGCTGAGTTCGAAGGGCACATGGGCGAGCGCGATGTTGCTTTCGAGTTCCGGAGACCACCAAGGCGATGTGACGTAGCCGACTTCGGGACCCTTCGACTTCCGAATCAGCCAGAAGTCGCTCGCGTAATCGGTGATCGGCTTGCCGCCAAGCCGAATCCCGACGAGCTTCAATTTGAATGGGAACCTGCCAGCGTCGATCTCTGCACGCTGCCGCTCGAGTTCCTGCTTCCCAATGTAGTCGGCCGCCTTTTTGCGTGGGATCTGATAACCGAGGTTGACCTGGAAGGGCGATGTCTCGAAGTCCATATCCTGGCCCCATGACAGTATTCCGGCGGCGATGCGTCGATGGTGGGCCGGGGCGATGATCTCGAGGCCGTATTTCTTGCCCGCGTCGCAGACCGCGTACCAGACCGTCTCGGCATGGATCGATGCATCCATCACGTAGATCTCGTAGCCTTTTTCGCCGGTGAAGCCCGACTGACTGACCAGCACACGCACGCCCGCGACGGTTCCGTGCATGAGCCCGTAGTAGGGAATTTTTCGTACCGATTCGCCAACCAGGTCGGTCATCAGATCCTCGGAAAGCGGTCCCTGGATCTGAACCGGGCACACGTCGATCTCGGTGATGTCGACATCCCATTTGCGACCGAGGTTCACGGCTTGGAGCCAGAGCATCAAGTCGGCGTCGGAGAGCGAAAACCAGAACTCGTCGGTGCCGGGACGCAAGACGACCGGGTCGTTGAGAATGCCACCCTTTTCGTTGCACACGAGACAGTATTTGCCCGCCAACGGTAAAATTTTCGACGCATCGCGGGTGACGATGAAGTTGACGAAGTCTTCCGCGCCCGGCCCCTTGATCCGGATCTGCCGTTCGACGGCCACGTTCCACATCGTTACGCGGTTGACCAACGCGTCGTACTCGGCCATCGCACCGCCCGCTTCGGGCTTGCGATAGCCACGCGGGTGGTACATGCGGTTGTAAACCGTGGCGCGCCAGGCGCCGGCTTCGATCGACAGATGCCAGAACGGCGATTTTCGCACGCGCGTCGAGATCAACATCTCAACCCGTGTCGGGCCGCTTTGGCGCAAGTTGTAGGGCACCAGGCGATCACTCTGATCCACGCTCGGGAAATTGGGGTGATCGCCTTGGGATGGATGTCTCATGTCATCTCCTTCTGCTCCCGCGTCTAACTGCGGACTCGTCGATTTTTAGGGTCGTAGAGTGAGCCCCTTCCGACGACGCGGATCGTCATCGGATAGTGGCCATCGCCGGCTTCGTCGAAGTACTCGAGTACGAGCTTGCTTCCCAACTGCGCGCGGTGTCGCGGCAGGTAGCCCATGACGACGTGCTGGCCGAGCGAAGGGCAGTACGAGGTGCTCGTTGCGTAGGAATGTCGGCCGCGCTCGTCAATCAGGACCTGCTTGTTCAAGGGATCGAGGATCGGCCACGTTCCGACCGGGTAGCGTGGTGTACCACCTGCCACGGCCAAGGTGTCAAGGGTCATCGTACACAGGATGGCCGCGGGTTCTTCACTGCGCTGGCGCAGGTAGGCGTCTTTGCCAACGAACTGCGCCGTCTTGATTTTGGGGCGGCCTACTGCGGACTCGTAGGCGTTGTATTCGGTTTCGAGATCGGCCCCCTGCAACCGGAACGATTTCTCGAGGCGACGACTGGTGGCATAGGTTTCGATTCCCACCGGCGCGACCCCCGCATCGAGAAACGCATCGAAGATCGGCAAGCCGACTTTCTCGTCATTGTCGAGATAGAGCTCCCAGCCGAGTTCTCCAACATACGAGATGCGCATCGCCCAGATTGGAATTTGTGTAGCGCCCCCGATCGTGAGCGTAAGCTTGCGCGCCGTGGCAAAAGGAAAAACCGTATCCGCGAGTTCGTTCGGGTCGATGAACTTGTCCAGCACCTCGCGTGCCTTGGGTCCCCAGAATCCGAGCGCCGCAAGATCATGGGTGCGGATCTGGATCTGTGCATCGAAGCCGTGGTCATCGCGGTAGTTGCGAATCCAAACGAAGTCGCGGTTCCCGTCAGCACCGCCGGTGATCACTCGGAAGTGCTGTTCGCCCAGCCGACAGATTGTCAGGTCGGCGCGAACGCCGCCTAGGGGATCGAGGAAGTTGGTATAGACGACCTGTCCAGGCTTCGTCCTGCCACCCACGCGTGCGACGGAAAGAGACTCCAGTAGACGCTCCGCGTCGGGCCCCTCGATGTCAAAAATGGCGAAGTGCGAGAGGTTGATCATACCGACGTGTTCGCTCATCGCGAGATGCTCGGCGTTGGCGATTTCGTAGGGAACGTGGCGACGGTCCCACTCGTTCTCGCGAACGGGTACCTGACGCAGATAGTCCGCGAGCGTCTCGCGATTGGATTCGTACGCGTACGCACGCTCCCAACCACCGATCTCGTTATCGAAGTAGCCGCCGAGTTCGCGTTCCCGCGCGAAGAAGGGGCTGTGGAATAGATCGCGTCCCGAAAGGTACGGCTCGCGTGGATGCACGGGCGGGTTGTAGATCGTCTGCGCATTTTCGAAACAGCGCCCGCGCACGTGCTCGCGTTCCTTCTGGGCGGGATAGAAGCGCGCGATATCAGCGGCGTGGGGATCCATCGGCGGAGTGCCCCGCACGATCCACTCCGCGCAGAGCCGAGCCGCACCCGGGCCGTCCTTAACCCACACCGCTTCACACAACCACAGCCCGCGCACTTCCGGACTCTCTCCGATCAATGACCCCCCGTCCGCAGTGACGGACAGCAGGCCGTTGAAGGAAAGGCGCTCGTCCCAGCCGAGATCCGCGAGGATGGGAATCGTCTCGGTGGCTTTGCTGAGCGCATCGGCGACTTGATCGAGGCTGAGAAAACGCATGGAAGGTGACGTCTTGGTCTTGTCGGGATCGCCGATTTCGGCGACATCGACCAGTCGGGGTTCGCGTTCCTCGTAATAACCCCACTCGAGCATGCCGCCCTCGTTGCGACCGGTATCGCGCACATAGGCCGAATTACCCTGATCTCGTAGCAGGGGATAGACGAGATGATCTTCGCTGCCCTGGATGGTTTCGAGCGGGCCAAAAAACAGCAGCGGGTGTTCGACGGGCCAAAGAGGAAGCGGAACCTCCGCCATGCCCGCGACGAGCGGTCCCCAGATTCCGCATGTCACGACGATCAGTGGCGCCTCGATCGTCCCGCGCTTCGTATGCACTCCGCGAACGCGACCGTCTTCGATTTCGAAGCCCGTGGCCTCGGTATTCGTAAACGTGCGAAGCACCCCCTCGGCGGTCGCGCGCTCCACCATCTCGTGGACGACGTCGAGGGAACGCGGAACCACCAGGCCGGCATCCGGATCCCACAACGCCCCTCGGATCGATTCCTCGTCGAGCAGCGGAAACTTCTCTTTGGCCTCGCGTGCCGAGATCAAGCACACGCGCGTTCCAAATGCCTTGCCGGAGCCGACCTTGCGCTTGAGTTCTTCCCAGCGAGCGTCGTCGCCTTTACGACAGACCTCCAGCCCCCCGCGCTTCAGGAAGTGGCCGCCCGCCTCGTAGAACTCGCGGCTATAGGCCGTGGTCCAGTTGCTGAGTTTGTCGTGGGCCGTATTGAAGATGAAATCCGACGCGTGCGACGTCGAGGAGATGTCCGAGGGGATGCTGCCGGCCTTCTCGAGACCCACAATATTGCGCACGCCGAGTTCTCGCAGGAAGTGAGCGAGCGAGGCACCGACGATGCCTCCGACTCCCACGATCACGACGTCTGCAGTTTTGGGGAAGTCAGTCAACTCGATCAACCTTTGGCGGGGGTTCGCGGGTTGGAAAGTCCTTGGAATTCAGCCTCCCGCGACGTGATGCAGGCGGGCGGGCGACATACACACTGTTTTACTATACCGTCCGGACGGTGTAAAGAGAAAAAATTCCGATCTCGATAAAACGCTTATTAGGGGTGACTGAATGGAGCAGAACGCGCGGGAAAAGATCCTAGATGCCGCCGAGGTCCGACTACTCGCGAGCGGGCCTGCGGGGCTCGTCCTCGATGCGGTCGCCGCGGACGCCGGGATCAGCAAGGGCGGCTTGCTCTACCACTTTCCGAACAAAGAGGCCCTGGTCGGAAGCCTTTGCGACCGGATGCTCGCGCGCTTCGACGAGGAACTCGTCTCTCTATCAGCGGCCGATCCGGAACGGCCGGGTGCCTGGACTCGCCCTACCTCTCTTCGACGGTCACCGAAGACGGCAAGCCGGCCGACAATTCGGCCCAGTTGATGGCGGGAATCCTGTCCACGTTGGGGCGGGACTCCGCTCATCTCGAAAAAGTCAGGGAACACTTTGTTCGCTGGCACGCGAAACTCGAATCGGACGGGATCGATCCAACGACGGCAAAGCTCGTGCGTCTTGCCGCGGATGGGCTGTGGCTTTCAGCCTTGTTGCGTCTGCAACCGATCGAGCCCGAGCCCAGCTCGAGTGTGTTTCGAGCGTTGCGCGACATGACGCGTCGTTGAGATGGTCGTCGGACCGTGAGCAACCGCCAATTCGACTTCGTGATCGTTGGCGGAGGATCGGCAGGCTGTGTGCTCGCCAACCGGATCAACGCGGACCGGGCCCGCAGAGTTCTGGTCCTCGAGGCAGGACGTCCGGACGGGTGGTGGGATTCTTGATCCATATGCCCGCAGCGTTTTCGCTGGGGATAGGCCATTCAAGCTGCCTTCCACCACAATGTCCGAGCCTGGGCGTTGTGCCAAGTTCCTATCGGGAGGTTCATGACGGGAGCCGACCAACAGAAGCTTCCGCATCACGCCCGCCTCCTAGCAGCCATGGCCTTGTTTTAGACAGATAGAGTCAGGAGCTATTGCGTCTACGTCCCTTCCCCTAAAGGCTGATTTCGAGAATCGCCACGCGTTTGCCCGCCTGGGCTAGGCGCGGGGCAAAGTGGCTGCCGGCTGCCCCAGAGCCGACGACCACCGTATCGACCTTTTCCGTAGGAAGCGCAGTCAACTCGCTTCACCCCACTCACTCGGCGGGATGACGTGCGGACATGGGCGGAACTCTCGGGGATGGGATGGGGAGGGGTAATAGACGGGGCCAGACAAATCATTCTGGCCCCGTGGCTCTCTCTAACGTTTCCTCCTCCCCGCCCGGCTCTTCCTCCTGACCGGGCGAGTCGACGGGGCTCCCCTGGGTATTTAACATAACGCCCAGGCTCGGACGTTGTGCCAGAACACAGCTTGTATGTCCTATCCCCTGAACAACCGAGATCCAACGACGTCCCGGCTGCCGGGGGATCCCGATCCCAGGAGTGGCGTCTTCGGATAGGGGCGAGTCAGCCCAGGGTGACCGGAAGCGTCTGAAGGCGTCGCACACCGAGAATGCTCGGCTTGTGGCGCAGGGTGGCGCTGTCGACCACGAGCTGGATGTGCTCCTTCTTTGCCAAGAGCGCCTGGAGCGCGACGCGTGTTTCCATTCGAGCGAGTGCGGCGCCCAGGCAGAAATGCTTGCCCAGTCCGAAGCCGAGGTGCGCCTTGATATTCGGGCGGTCCATCACGAAGCGGTCCGGCTCCGGAAATTCTGCTTCGTCCCGATTGGCCGAGCCCCAGAGTAGGGCCACCGTGCTGCCTTCCGGTAGCGGAACGCCCGCAATCTCGGTCGCGCGGGTCGTTCGCCGAAGATTTCCGATCGCGGGGCCATCGAGTCGGAGCGACTCCTCGACGAAGGCGCCGACCGACTCGGGGGATTCGCGCAGCTTCGACCAGCCGTCTTGCATCTGCGCGGCGTGTTTGATGGCGGCGCCGATCAGGCCGACCGTAGTCTCGATACCGCCGACC
>CAWVXN010000041.1:0-12265 GCA_963933695.1 uncultured Myxococcales bacterium
CAAGGTGTATTAGAATCATTATCAAGTAATAGTTTGTTTAGTGTACACTTTGAAACATTGCAAGGTATGCCACATTACGAAACAGGTCTAATTATATTTAATAAAAATCATGCACAGATCGATGATCTCAAAGAACACATTACTAGTGCATATGATAGCGGAGAAATATTTGAACTTGCCGCAAGCAAGGGCGGAATCGCTGACGAGTGGCACAGCGATATCACTTTCCAAGACAAACCTTCGATCCTCTCTATCCTCCACATGGTCAAGTGCCCGGAAGTGGGCGGAGACACTATGTGGGCCAATGTCTACAAGGCGTACGAAGAGCTTTCACCCGCCATGCGCGACTTTTGTCAGGGCCTCACCGCACTCCACGATGCGGCGCCCCATGGAAAACCGCAGGATATGGCGATTCATCCCGTTGTGCGGGTTCACCCGATCACCAAGCGGAAGTCCCTATTCGTCAACGAACACTTCACACGCCGGATCGTGGAACTGAGTTCTGAGGAAAGCGAAGCGCTCCTTGGACACCTGAAACGATGGGTTTCCAATCCACGTTTCACCGTGCGCTACCGGTGGACCGAGGGCACAGTGGCCATGTGGGACAATCGGTGCACCCAGCACTTCGTTCTCAATGATTTCGAAGATGAGCGAATCATTCAACGCGTCACGGTAATGGGCGACGAGCCTCAAGGAGCTGAGCCCGCGCGCTGGGATCCCTATGTTCGCAGCCAAAAACCCGCAGCCACGAGCCGTTATGACGCCCAGCTCAATCAATATCTCGGGCGAAAAAACACAAGTCTGGAGTCAAACCGAAAATAGAAATCGCGCTCCGACCGATTCTGCTGTTCCCAAAGAAAATCAACTCCATTGATTTCCGCCTGGGCGACGACTTTCCAGCTGTGCCTAAAAGGCTGGGATTCCGTTGTCCGCCGGCCCGCACCGTCAACCGAGACCATCGAGCCGACATAACGGGTATGTGGCACCACAACCTCCGCTCGGTACATTTCTCGAGCTGCCCCTGTCACTCCCTCATGCAGTACGAACAGATCGAAGCCATTACTCAACGTGCGGCCCTAGCTTTAAGCGTTCTGCAACCAAATGGCTCGTGGCGCGCCGTCTTCGTTCGCACCTGGCCCATTTCTTCTTTTGCGTGTTTCAAGCGATCGGTTATTTTAGCGACGTCAATAAACCGACGGCAAGATCGACGCACGAGATCCGTTCCCTTCGCCGAGCTTTAAGCCGCCATGAATGTGGCGAACCCCAACTAAAGGAGATTTCCCCCTTCCGCGGGCGATCCAACCAACCTTTCCCGAGCGCTGGAGTGCGCAGGACCACCCAGGAGTAACAGTGCAATGAAACCCGTTTGTTTAGTTATTGGCGCCGGCGCAGGTATTGGCGGAAACGTGGGGAAACGCTTCGCCCAGGCGGGTTACCACACCGTCCTTTGCCGCCGCAGTAACAAAGAGGGTCTGGATACAATGGTCGAGGAAATCGAGAAAAGCGGCGCCTCGGCCACGGGCTTCCTTCTCAACGCAATTGAGCCTGGCTCGATCGAGGATTGTGTGGCCACCGTCGAGGCAGATATCGGCCCTATTGAGGTCGTACTCTTCAATCTTGGCGCCCAGATTGGTGACCGACCGCTCAAGGAGACCAGCCCAAAAGCTTTCGAAATGGGCTGGCGCCTCGCAACGTTTGGACTCTTTCGGGTTGCCTCTTCAGTTTTTCCGCTGATGGAGGAGAGGGGCAAAGGCACCCTCTTGGTCACTTCGGCCACTGCCGCCGTGCGCGGAAATAGGGGCCAGCACTCTCATGCTGCGGCGATGGGTGGGCGCCGAATGCTTTGCCAAACGCTCAATGCCGAATTTGCTCCTAAAGGAATCCACGTGGCTCATATCATCGTTGATGGCGCAGTAGACGCGCCCGACACGCTGGGAAAGATGCTCGGGCCAGAAAAGTTCCAGAAACTCCGAGAAAGCCGAGGTCTCGAACATGACGGCCTGATGCTTCCCGCCAAAATGGCTGAAACATACTTTCATCTCGCCCAACAACACCGCTCCGCCTGGACTCACGAGATCGATATGCGGTCGTTCTCGGATCTAGCTTGGTGGAATCATTAGGCAGCTCGCGCGAGTCGGGCTCCTTGCTTTAGACTGCACGCCCACCGCGCACTGTCATGGGAAGCCCCTACTCAAGGCTCAATTTTCGCACCGGGCGCAAAATGATTGAGTAGGTCATCTAACTTCGCCGAGTTAATCGGCTTGGCGAGAAATCCATCGAACCCAGCCTCGACGTACCGCGCCCGGTCTGATTCGCTTGCACTTGCGGTCATTGCCACTACGGAAATCCCAGCCAGAGTTTTATTTTTTCGAATTTGAGCGAGAGCCTCAAACCCGTCACAATCTGGCATGTGAATATCCATGAGCACCAAGTAGGGTCGCTCCCTATTCCCCAGAGTAACCGCCTCGTAGCCACCCGTTGCCATGATTGGCTCAATGCCTCGGACTTCGAGCAGTCCCTTAATCACGGCCAAGTTCGCGGATTCGTCATCGACAACCATCAGTCGAAGTTCGCCCTCAGCCGAAAACTCCGTCCCTTCGCCGCCCCGGGGCCTAGCGACCCCTGGAATCGTTTCTACCTGCAATTGAGAATCGGCAATCGGCATCACCAACTGAAAGCTACTCCCACGGCCCACCTCGCTCTGAGCGCGCACTTCGCCCCCATGGAGTTGAGCCAAGCGCCGCGTCACAGCAAGGCCAATTCCACTGCCGCCCAGGGCTTCATCGCGCTTTCTATCCACCTGGTAGAAGTCATCGAAAACACGCCCCAGATCTTTCTCCTCGATCCCAATTCCCTGGTCCCATACTTCCAGACACAGCCAGCCCTCTCGATCAAGGCGGCTCCGAATCCCCACGGCCTGGCCCGGCGCGGTGAACTTCACCGCATTCGACAAAAGGTTATAGAGACACTGACGCAAGCGACGGCGGTCGACGCGCAGCAGCGGCGTGTCCAGGCCCACCTCGTTGACAATCGTGATCGGCCTCTGACGGCTCCCAGACTCCACATTCTGCACAACTTCAAGGACTACATCGCCAGGCGAAACATTCTCCAGGGACAGGTTGACCGAGCCCATTGTGATCTTCGTCACATCGAGCAGGTCGTCGATAAGTTCAAGCAGGTGATTCCCGGACTCACGAATGCTCTGGACGAAGCCAGCCTGTTCTTCGTTGAGTTTCCCGTAGTGTCGATTCTCGAGTAGTTCGGAGAAACCTAAAACTCCGCTCAGCGGCGTGCGTGTCTCATGACTCACCCAGGACAAAAATCGGGATTTCGCGATATCCGAAGCTTCGGCAGTCTCTTTGGCTTTGATCAGATCGGTTGCCTGATCCCGTAGTTTCTGGTTGAGTCGACCTTCGACGCGCTGGGCCCACCAATTCCGAATACCCAGGGACGCCACCAGGACACATAGCGTCGAGGCCAAGTAGGGAAGTATCTCCTGGTTAAGGTCGCCCCCGTAAAATAGCGCCACTGCAAAGACAGAGGCTACGGCGAATGCGGGAAGAAGTGTCTCCGACTGTTTCGCATGTTGTGCTCTCTCATCCAACTCATGCGGTTCCTGAATTTCGGCCGGCCAATACTGCTGCTCCGACGCAGCAGCAAACCACAACGCCGAAGCCACGAGGTAAAGCGCAGAATAGGCATTCGTCCAAGCGGAAGAGTCATTGATGAGCGCATATATAAAACCGAAGTACTCCGCGATCACGCAGAACATCCCAGCGACGAGAAGGGACATGATCGCCCGCTTCTTTCCCTTGAAGTGGAGTACGAGCAACACTAGGCCAACAACTGTCGCGGCCATGATAATTGCGCCTTGAAAAGTTTTGATCAGGGCAACGTCGGCCTCCCCCCACCGAAGCAATTGGTAGACGATCAGGAGATAGGCGAACGCGACAGACGAAAAAACGATTCCGAGGTTCCCCAGTCTAACCAGTTGGGCTCCTGGAACATACGACTGATCTTCGTAAAGAAGCATGCCTACCAAAAAACAGAGCGGCGAGAACACATAACCGGTCGTAGCCCATTCGGTCATGGGACTCGCAGACGGGTTGACAAATTCGAGATAACCCCAGAACCCATCTGCCAGGGCCATGCAGCCGCAGCCCAGTGCAATGAAAATCCACGCTGTCCGCTCGCGCCCACCCAACGTCGAAGCGGTCTTCAAGCCCCGGATGCCCGCGAGAGCTGGAAAAGCGGGAAAGCAAAAGGTGACGTACCAGTAGCTGGCTGCACCCGGTTCCAATCCTTGTAGAATAAAATATTGGCACGTCAGGATGGCCACTCCGAAGAAGGCCGCGATCATCACCCTGCGGAGCGCTGGACTCAATTCGACATTCTTGGTTTGCCGAGACACGCTGTCGATTGCTTTCATACCGCGTTTCCCTTGCTCACTGCCGAAGATGCGCCAACTATACGATATTCACTGGATTCTAACCCCATCCGGTTTTTAAGGGTCTAGGGTTTTAGGGGCCTAGGCTCTCGTCATTGGGTGCTCGTCATTGGAATCCTGGGGGTTAAGGCTAAACCCTACTCGCGGATCTCTTGGGCTCGAATGTCTTGCGGCTAAACTCCTTCATGCCCAATTGCCGGGGAATAGCCTTGAAAGTCTTCCCTTTAGAGACTCCCTCCGCGGGGCCACGAAGGGCATGAAGACCCGGGGCTTACCGGAAATATTGTCGCCGAGAGACCACGAATTACAGTCCGGGGAAATAGTCTGGTCGGCAATCTCGTTCACCAGAGCCACCCAGCCCTCATCGGCTTCAGCATCGGGTTGCATGCCTCGAAATAGTCAGTGTCGATGCAAAGTTTTTTCACTCAAGCAGAGACCACCGCGAAAGAAGCTCCGCCGGGGATAGTCGGAACCCTGAATAGCCCCGACTTGAAGGCTGTTGGCGAAGGATCGCGGCCTAGAAGGGGGCGATGGGCGGAGTGACTAAGGGCTCGCTGAGGAGGAATCGGTAAGCAGGGCGTCGCACAACCCAAGCCACCACTCATAAACACGATACATGCGAACTCAAACAGGCGAGTTCGAATCTTCGGTTTCATATCTTGGCCTGGAGATCCGACACGTTTCACCACTGGAGCCCTGCTCTCACTGCTACCTAGGACAGTGGTAGACATCGCCCGAAAAAGAACTCCCCGACGAGGCGGACATTTTCGTGCTGACCCCAGCAGCCGGAACGACAAGATTTCCACCCATTCGAAGAGCCTTGCCGCTCAACTCGTGAATAAAATCTACCTCAGCGCCACCCGTGGCTGATCCCAATGACGAGAGGTCCTGTTCTGGCATCGAAACCGACCCCACCAGATTACAGCTTGGGCTCGGCTCGTAGCCCGCACCCTCTATCTCGACTGCCCGGCGCACATTCAAATCTCGAAGCTCAGAGTCCCCGGAAGAACAACCCACAAGAAAAAAGGCCGCTCCGATTATCACTCCAACTCGCATCAACATCCCCTCCAGTCGCTCAGATCATCCATAGCGCCCACGCCAGCGCGATTTGGGCAGACCGGTTTAGTTAGCCCGATCTAGGTAGTGCTGTCTAGTAGCCCGGTTTGGGTCGCCCTGCCTGTGTAGCTCGATCAAGTTTCCACAGCCTCCCCGATCTCGAGGGAAATAGATCTCGGTACCGTGATCCATGCCAGAAAGGAGGCGCCCACCGCCGTCGCACTCACCGGTAAGAGAAGCGCGCCCTCATAACTGCCAGAACCATCACGCATTGCACCGATCAGAACTGGCGATAAGGCACCAAAGGGCAGCATGACAATGCCTCCTAGTCCCATAACCCTTCCGAAGGAAGCCGGACCGAAAAGCCTACCGATAAAAGTGGCATAGACCGGCAAAAAACCTCCCCCTGCGAAACCGAAGATGAAGAGAGCGGTCACGAGCAGAGAAAAAGACGGAAGTGTCCATAAAATAAGGAACGCCAACACGTTTCCAGCCATACAGCACCAGAGCAAAAGATGTGGCGCAAACCCATCCGCCATCTTTCCCAATAGCAGAGTGCTCGGAATCCCAAGGCCTGCCGCGACTCCGATCAGAGAGGACATCTCCTGGCCGCTGTAAACCAGTTCCTCACCCCGCTCACCCGGGACTGCTGCGTCTAGAGACTTGTTTCTCAGCGTTTTTCGTCTCCGGCTGAACGCTACCCAGCTTCGACCTGCTTGCTGGTAGCTATTCCGCAACTGCAGGCACTCGGCAGTGACAGCGCGGCGTTCTGGAAAACCGTACGTGTCGGCTGTGCACTTTAGGAGGCCTCTCTAAACGGGTCAGCGAAGGTTAGGAATTCCTTAATGCAAACCCCTACCAGGTCCATCACATTTCCTGGCAACTCCCATCGTTTCACGATGAGGCAACCACTCGACTCAAACGCACAGAACTCCTCACTGCCCTTTCATAGGACAATCCAAACTTGCCTATAGGGTGCATGCACGTGGAGAGCTTTGGCAATAAGGGCTTGTCCAACTCTTCCTAATCTGGCTTTATGGAGTCAGCCTAGGCAGTTAGGAATACATGCTACGCGGAGCCCGAAAGTAGCCGGTTCCAGCTCAATACTGATATCAAGCAGATAATACCCTGCAGAGATTGAGCATCAAAAAAAAAGGGTCGGATCTTCTGAAATTCGCTGCCAATTACACGGTCGGAAATTCCAACTGCGCCCGGAATGGCGAGAGGCGCAAATCAATGAAACCGACGCGTAATCTGCTTTCGAAACTGCGAGCCACGACCCCGATTGGCAGGACCATCCTTGGCGCCAAGATGCTTGCCACGACGGTCCTAACCAACACAGTACTTGCCACCGCGATGCTTACCACCACAGTCCTTACCACGACAGTGCTCGGCCCTGCCCACGCTTCCACCATAGGGACACCGACCCGTCAGTCCAAGCCCCTCATAGACTCTACGAACCCCGTGCTGACGGCAGGTCTCCGGGGCGGACTCGGGAACGGGGGCGGCTGTAAAGTGCCCTCGGAGGGTGCCCCAAGCCCTCTTTTCAACGCCCAACCATTTAGCCAGCAAATGCTTCGAGCCGAAGAGTTCGGCACCAAGCCCCTGGAAGAAGATAAATCGTACGCCAAGTGCAAGCAGGACTACAACCCTGAGATGGAAGGCTTCTGCGCTCCCTTCCCGGAACCCAGGGCTGGAGGCCCCTCCAAGGCTGGCACCTACACCGCCCACGCGTCCCCCGACTATCACTTGCTTGACGAAGCCTTGGGATACCCCCTCTACCCTTACCCTACCCTCGAATCCAATACGGAATACCCCAACCCGTGGCGGAGAGCCATCGAGGAAGAACACACCGGTCCGCTTGAGCCACTTGTTGCCTCGAATACGCATGCCACGAGTGCCGAAGGCCGGCCCCCGGGGCCCCAATTTGCCCATCAGCGATGGGATGAATTCTTTCCACGCGTGTACAGCCAAACCGCACAGGCAGGAATTCGCCGAAATGACGGAGCTCGAAACAATTCACAATTACACGGCTACGCCTTGGGCGAATGGGCCCCAGGTGGCCTTTATCACAACACCGTTCATGGCATCAAAGCCAGCGCGTGCCAAGCCTCGACTTCAAAAATAGCCACCGATTCCGAAAACGAGATGTCCTGCCGCAGTGTCACGAATGACGAAATCCGTGACGGCCTCGACGCAATGTGCACGTGGGAAGCCAGCACTAAAACATGCCGGGGTACTTTCGATGGGACAGTCGAGGGCATTCGCGGACGATTTCATCCGCTCTTCCCAGAGCAAGATCACCAGGCACTTTGGACCTTCGATGGGACCTTCCCCCCGAAACTCCTGCTCGCACGTTACATGGAAGGCATTCTATTTCGGCACCACAATGCACTCCCCATCAAGTTCGAGGCGAACCGCGGTTTTGGAAATCACTTCCTCACGACACATCATCACAACGGACACAACCCTGCGGAAAGCGATGGTTTCGCTCAAGCGTTTTTTCTGCCGGGCCAATACTACGACTATCATTGGCCGAATATTCTCGCGGGGCACGACCCCCTGGAGGGAAACCCGGAGAACAACGAAAAAGCTCTGCAACGGCGAGCATCCACGCCTTGTGATGAAAGCACCGGCGAGAAAATCCGAGTGAGCTACCCGTCGCCGCTCATGAACTCTTCCGGTGAAGCGTGCAGCTACCCGGAAAAACTAGCCGAAAATTCTAGCCTGAACCCCAAGACTCTAAGCTACGAGGACGAGGACGCATGCGGGTGGCGAACTGTCTTGGAGAGCTGTGACGCCAGCGGCCTGATCCAAATACCAGGCGACTGGAAGGAAACCCTCAGCTCGCTTTGGTTCCATGACCACATGCTCGATTTTACCGCCGCGAATGTCTACAAGGGAAACGCCGCGATGATGAACTTATACAGCGGCGTCGATCCCGGACGCGAGGGCTGGAAATGCCATCACGAAAACCCTGAAGAAAACGTCAACCTTTGCCTTCCCAGCGGATCCTCTCTCAAATGGGGAAACCGGGACTACGACATCAACTTGGAAATTGCCGGAAAGGCATGGGGTCAGGACACTCGCGCCTACGCGGGAACTCAGGCGCCAGGAAACCCGACAGGCGAAGGACCCGTGGAAGGCTTGATCCAGGGCCAACTGTGGTTCAATCCTTTCAATACAAACGGGTTTCTGGCAGACCGGATGACAGTGAACTGGCTCTGGGACCCCTACCTTAATGTCCGCGCCCGGAGCTATCGCTTTCGCATGCTCAATGCCCACATCGCACGCTACCTCCGAGTCGCCATCGTCGTCCGGCGCGATCATGCTGCTGGGGATACACCGGGCGAGTTCCCCGGTGAATCGCCTGGGATCTCGTATGACCGGGTTGCCTTCCACGTTGTGGGCAACGATGGGAATATCATGGAATACGCGGTGGCGTTCGACGGGAAAAAGGATCTTGACGGGGATAACGACCTTCAGGAGCACAATGGAATTCTGCCAACAATGGCAATCGCAGAGCGCTGGGATATCGTCGTGGATTTCAGCGAAAAGAATTCGGCTGGCATAGAGCCTGGCGACAAGCTCTACATGGTGAACCTTCTTGAACACAAGAACGGGAAGCGTCCCCATCAGTCAATTCCTCTAGGGGAGATACTTTCGGGTGATTACGCGGGCGTGGATGGCGAGGATGCATGCGACACAGTAGTGGGCAAGTTCTTCGAAATGCGGATCCAGCCCTGCACCAAACCCGATGGCAGCCCCGCCCCCAGCTGCCAAGTGGGCGACGGAGCGGTTGCGAGCCAGCAAGATCGAAGTATGGACCCAGCGGCCTATATAGAGGGAAATACCAACGGACCCAGGGGCAGCGCGCTCCGAATGATCCCCAAGCCACTGATTCGCCCCGAGGAACTCGCTAACGCACATCACCGTACATTCATCTTTGGCAAAGGTGCCGGAACAGACCAAACGCCAATCACTATCACCCAGGCCCAGGGAACCAACAGCGAAGCGCCCGGAAGGACGGCCAATTCTCCGGGGGAGTTCACCTATGAGACCAATGGCGAATCGGTGAATATCAGTGAACACGAGGCAATACCCGTCCATGTCCTATCTCCCTGGGGCATCAAGACGGATCGTGGCGATATGTTGAGCGCGAACATTCACCGTGTCGATGCAGCCCCTCAACTCGGGGATCTCGAAATTTGGCATATCGTGAACGGGGGAGGTGGCTGGAGCCACAATGTCCACGTTCACTTTGAAGAGGGCCAAATCTTGGAACGCGATGGCCGAGTGCCCCCGGACTGGGAAAAATGGGGCCGGAAGGATGTCTACCGAGTAGGCCGGATGGATGACAGCGGAAGTGAGGTAATAATCGCCATCCGTTTCCGCGAATTCGGAGGGGCCTTTATGGAGCATTGTCACAACACCAGCCATGAAGACCACTCCATGCTCCTGCGTTGGGACATCGAAAGTCCCGGCCAGCTCAAACCCTTCCTGACACCCGAGCCCCAATGGAACGGCTGCACCTATACCGACAGTTTCAGCCTGCCCAGTGCTCGGACCCAGGAGGGTGGATACGACCGGTCTGAAGAACTGGTCGGTGACTGGAAGGAGAAAGAGGAGTTCCTGAGTTCTCGAGATCTGAAGACCTACCTCTGCAATACCGGATTCACCGAAGAGTGCTTGGATGACGGAGTCCCCTCTGACCCATCTCAAGCTGACCCATCTCAAGTTCTCCCCCCGAGTAGCGGCCAAGATCCGGAAGCTTCCTCAGTTTCAGTTCCCATTGACGAATCGACGATCACGGAACAGGTAGTCGAGCCCGAACACAAGAAACGACGCGGGCGGCGACGAGGCGGGCGCCGGGGGGCCAGTCAAAGCAAGCCGGACAGCCCTCAGTCATGACGGCGCTGGCCCGGAGACCTGGCCACCACGACAATCTTCAGGCGCCACACCGGTGTCGGCCAATGGACCGATTCGCCCGCTGCCTTTTGACGACCCTCTCCGCCCTTTGCTTGATCGGGGCTTGTTCGGCTGTGGAAGCTTCTGCTCAGGGTATGGGCGCAGCCTATTTCCCAAACATTTCACTTATCACCCACCGGGGAGAGTCGGTCCGTTTTTATGACGACCTGGTTGCAGGGAAAGTGGTCGCGATCAGTTTCATTTTTACCAGCTGCACGGATTCATGCCCGGCCGAGACCGCGAAATTGAAACGGGTATACGAGGAACTGGGCGATCGCGTCGGCAATGACATCTCCATGTATTCCATCAGCATTGATCCAGACCACGACACGCCTGAAGTTCTCGCTGAGTATCGAGAAAAATACGGCATCGGTCCGGGTTGGACGTTTCTAACAGGAAACGAGGACGAAATCATTCACTTACGCAAGCGCCTTGGTCTCTACATGGAAGAGATCCAAGACGAGGACCGCAATCACAACGTGACCTTCATCGTAGGCAATGACCGAACCGGGAAATGGGTCAAGCGATCGCCCTTCGACAACCCGAAATCCCTCGCCAATCTTATCGGGTATGAACTATTTGATGGCCAGATTGCCCGAACTGCTGCCAAGAGTTATCGCAACGTACCCAAGGCACCTGAGTACACCCGAGGCGAATACCTTTTTCGAACGCGCTGTGATTCGTGTCACACACTCGGCGGAGGCGAGACCCGATTGGGACCCGACCTCCTGGGCGTGACCGAACGCCGGGAGCGCAGTTGGCTAGCGCGCTGGATTGCGGAACCCGACAAGATGCTCGAAGAAGGTGATCCGATTGCGACTGAACTCTTTATTCGCTTCCGTGAAATCGCGATGCCGAACCTTCGCCTTGAGGAAGCCGACGTGGACGCGCTCATCGAGCACATGGCAAGCGAGAGCCGTCGCCTTCGTTACCCCCCAGGCCAGGCCTCTACGGGCGGCCTCGACGCTCGTGGTCGACTCGGGCCCGATACGTAGTTTCTTGTCGCCTGTTGGCTCGGGCTTCTCCCGGCGACCTCCTTCACCTGAGGAGCCCCTGCTCGTGAGACAGCTATGAATGGGGCCCTAGGAGTGGGGCACTGCCAGGGAGGCAATCCTAGGGAGAGACAAGCTGAAATCTGTGGACCCAAACCAGATGCTCGGGGTCCCACTCCATGCCTTTGTGCATCCTGACAATCAGCGACTTGTAGGCATCCAAATCCTCAAAGCCTTCCTTGCGCGCCTCTACTTCGCCCATGTCACCCAAGCGGTCGTGAGTCAGCGACGTAATTTCAAAGCTCTCCCCGTCCAGTTCGAACAATTCACCCGGATAACCGTACACGCCGTTCCGACGCTGTTCGGTTTTCTCTCCCTTCAGCGCAGAGCGAACTAGCATTGCGTGCCGTACCAAGCGGTCAATCGAGCATGTTTTTTCGGGGTACTCGCTCACTGATCAAGCTCCAATTCATCTATTTCAATAGCCATGATGGCCTTTGCATCGACAAGCCGACAACTGGGCCCAGACACTCTGATCTCTACGACTAGCCGGATCAGCCGCTGAATAGGCCGAGCCAAACGTCCGTGGGCCTTGGCGTATGCGGGTTCTTGCCTTGCCTTTCGAGCGAAAATTTGAGCCTACTGTGTTTAGCAAGCCTACCGCGTTCCCTGACCGGAGAATAAAACGATAACCAAGCGCCCACTATAAATTAAGACGCTGACCGCCCAAAACCTCGCACCCTTTTAAACTTGCCATGTAGCCCTGTCATGTAGTCCGGCCATGTAGCCCTGTCATGTAACC
>CAWVXN010000042.1:0-12034 GCA_963933695.1 uncultured Myxococcales bacterium
TCGGCCAGCCCCTTCAGAACATCCGGGGTCATGCTGTTTCGATTGTCCGGGCGATTCAATGTCAGGGTCGCAACCCGCTCGTCCACCTCGTAGAGCACGGCATCTTCGGTCACAAAATCTCCTCCAGGGCTTGCACGGATTCGGCTCCGAGTTTCAACCCCGGGGCAACTGCACGAGTTGGCGTGCCATGATGAGTCGTTGCACCTGACCAGTGCCTTCGACAATATCCATCGCCTTGACATCACGATAGAGCTTCTCGATCAAATGATCGCCCCGCCCGCCGACGACGCCAAGGATTTCCATTCCCAGACTGGCCGCCTCGAGGGCGGCCGTGGGCGCCGCCGCCTTCGCCATGGAAGCTTCAAGAATATTGGGACGACCATGATCGGCCAGCCAGGCGGCTCGCCAACAGAGCAGGCGCGCACTTCGAAGCTTGCGACGGGTCCTCTCCAGACGATCCCGAATCCGGATATCGCCAAGCAGGTCGCTCTTCTCGGCAAACTCCACCCCAGCGTCCAGTGCCGCGCGACCTATACCCACCGCCATCACCGCGACAAGGGGGCGAGTCGCATTGAAAGAACGCATGGCTCCCTTGAACCCAGCGCGGCGCGCATAGTGTTCTTCACCGCCAATCAAGTTCTCGGCGGGTACCCGGCAATCAACCAGACTAAAAGATGTGGACTCGTAAGCCTTCAGGCCCATCTTCCGTTCCACGTGAAAGTCAACAAGTCCTGGTGTGCCCTTCTCGACAACAAATGCACGGTGTCCTTCGCGCCCGAGGCTTGAATCCACGGTGGCCCAGACAACGATCCAGTCAGCTCGACTCGCATTGGCAGCAAAGGATTTGGCGCCATTGAGAATCCAGGTATTGCCTTCTTTGCGCGCGCTCGCCCGGATACCAGCGACATCCGATCCCGCACCGGGCTCCGTCATGGCAAATGATCCCCAACGTGCTCTGTCGGGGTGGATGAAGGGACCGAGGAAGCGTCGCTTCTGATCTTCGGTACCCATGGAAATCAGCGGCGGCTCGCCCAGGCCAGGGCCCGGAAAAGAAACCGCTACGCCCCGATCCCAGTACGACATCTCCTCGGCAAGGCAGAGGGTACTCCGCGAAGAACCGATACTCCCCGCCCTCTCCTCGGACGCCGTACCCGATCCCTCGCCTCCCCAGCGTGTCCTTCCCTGGCCGGCCCTCACCAGACCCTCAAAGAAAGGGTGCTCTGGAGGCGTGGGGCGGCCCAGCCGATCGGCTTCGATACCCAGGGGCCGGATCTGGCTCGCCCCCAATGCCCGTATGCCCTTGAGTCGCTCCAGGGTTTTTTCGTCGATAGCGAGATCCATTAGGCGGCTCCCAGTGGCAGCAACGCCTCTTCGGGGAACGCCTTCATACCTCGAGCCGCGTCCTCTCGGGCTCCGTCCACACCCCCAAAAAAAAGTCCGAGGGTGCGGCCCTCTCGCATAAATTTTTCGACCGGGTGGTCCTGCATAAAACCGTGGCCGCCGAGGATCTGAACTCCATTTGGCGTCACGAAGGTTGCTTGCTCGGCGGCTTCCAGGAACGCTGTCGCTGAGGCCTCTTCCCCGGGCCGCCCCGTGTCCAATCTCCAAGCGGCTTCCAACCCCAGAATCCGAGCAGAATCGACGGCGATGGCCATGTCGGCGATCAGGAAAGCCAGAGCCTGATGGTGGGCAATGGGCTTGCCGAAAGCCACGCGATCCATGGCATAGCGGCGAGAGTAATCCGCGGACTCACGCATCACGCCCACAAGAAGCGCCGCCACATAGAGCCGGGCCCGAGCCAGCGCCCTGCTTGCCCCATCAGCACCGCTCCACTCGGCCGCGATGGGGGCCGATTGGAGGGTCAGTTCCGAAGCGCCGGCGGTACGCAGACCTGAACCGCGAAGCCGTTCCAGTTCGATGCCCTGCTGAACCACCGAGGCGCCTTCTTCATCGAGCACCACGACCAAGTCGGCGCGATCTGCGGGCACCCACGGAACCACACCGCTCCAACTGTTCCCCTTGCGTTCGAGGCACCGGGGCGCGCCAGCACCGTTCCAAATCAATAGACCTCGGCTTCCCACTGAACTCAGGAGTGGCTCACCGAAATCCCGCACAGCATCGGGCCCCCCGAGTTCCATCAGGGGATAAAGGGCCGGGCCGAGGGGGTCCAGAGCAAGGGCCGCCCCGGGATCAGCCGCCGCCAATTCCTCCAGCACCAAGTAGCGCGCCACGGCACCCAGTCCGGACTCGGCGTCGAGTTCGGGCCACTCGAGGGTCGCGAATCCGATCTCCGCGAAGGCCTCCTCGGCGGCCCTGCCCGGGGTCCTTGCCGACTCGTTCTCTCGGAGTGCGGGACGCAGGTGGTCATCCGCATAGTTCAGCGCGGTGTTGCGAACGAGTTCAAGTTCATCGCCAATTTGGAAATCAATCAATTGAGAATCACCCTCCGCTCTCATTGGCTCCCAACCGGGAAACGACAGTGTATCTGAAAAAAGAAAAGAGAGGCTGATGGTTTTGAGGCAGCCAATGAAGCAAGGAAACCCTCTCATCCCCCTTGGGCTGGCCGCTGGCCCTCGGATCTTGCACCCTTGCGAGGAAGCTGGCCACTTCAACGAACTCCCCGCCGCAATTCACCGGAGGTCCCCGATGCACACAACGGTTCAACCCCCTCGCCCTGCACTCCTCATAACACAGACCGCTTGGCTGACATCGTTTCTACTCGTTATCGGAGCAGCGGTCGGTCACGCCTCGCCGCCCAATGTCGTTATTCTGCTGGCCGACGATCTGGGCTGGGCCGATGTCGGCTACCACGGGGGCGAGATCAAGACCCCCGGTATCGATCGCCTGGCCCGGGAAGGGCTACGAATGGAACACTTTTATGCAACGCCGATCTGTTCCCCCACCCGGGCCGCGCTTATGACCGGACGCGACCCCCTCAAACTGGGTCTCGCCTACGATCAACTCCACCCCTGGTACAACGCGGGTCTCTCGCCCGACTCCTATACCCTCGCAGACGCCTTCCAGGCCGCCGGGTATCAGACGGGGATAGTGGGCAAGTGGCACCTGGGCCACACCCAGGCGCATCAGCTTCCCAATGCCCACGGCTTCGAATACTTTCACGGACACCTACACACGAATACCGACTATTGGAAGCATGAGCGCGAAGGCGCGCATGATTTGCAAAGAAACGGAGAAACAATTTCCCTCACGGGGGAGTATCTGACACATATTCAGCAGGCCGAGGCCATCCGCTTCATTCGGGATCGCGACCCCGAGAAACCCTTCCTTCTTTATGTCCCTTTCACGGCACCCCACAGCCCCATGCAGGCACCTGAAGAAGCCATCAAGCGTTACTCCCACCTCCCCGCCAAAGGCTACCGGCGAACTTACGCGGCCATGGTGGACGAGATGGATCGCGCCATCGCAGCGATCCTCGACACCCTCGACCAAGAGGGTCTGGCCGAAAACACCCTGGTGCTGTTCTTCAGCGACAACGGGGGGTTCGGGGGATTCGGTGGCCTCAACACGCCCCTACGCGGCGAAAAGGGCCAGACTTTCGAAGGCGGAATTCGCGTTCCCGCCGTCCTGCGCTGGCCCGGCCACCTCCCCGCTGGCCAGAGCATCGACGCCCAGACCTCGGTGATGGATGTTTTTCCAACTCTGGCAGCAGCCGCCTCGATTCCCCTCAAGCCCACGGATGCCATGGACGGTCGAAATATGTGGCCGGTCTTTCATCAGGGCCAGTCTCCCGAAGAACCCCCGCCGATCTACTTCGCATCCGAGATTCCGCTTCCCGGACTGATCCACCTGGCCGTAATCGACCTCCCCTGGAAGCTCGTACAAATCGTCAGGGAGGGGCAGACTCAAACCCAAGTTCGCAATTTTCTATTTCGCATTCTTGAAGATCCCTACGAAGAAAAGAATCTGGCCACGGAGCATCCCGCGATCGTTGAAAAACTTGCTGGGCAAATTCACACTTGGAGAAGCCAGCATCCCATGGCCGGTACACGGGGGACCCTGGTCGCCCACCCTGGCTGGGTAGCGCCTTTGGATTGGGCGGATGCAGTTGTCCCGGCATCCCTGCTTCAGCCGAGATGGAAGAACGAACTACCCCTCACCAAGGCCCTTCTTGATGCCACCGCGGACCGCGGGGTGCTTGTGGACGAGGCCACCCGCAAGGAACTAGAAGAAGCCGAGAAGCAGCGTGCTGCGGCTCTGAAGGAATGAACGGGGAGCGCTCTTCGGGCAGACTTGGCCTGCCCCGCATCAACTCACTCAGGTATTTCGTAGAGAAGAATCGAGTAACCGGGCTGGGCCACGGGTTCCCGGGCGAGAAGCCAGTCGTAACACCCCTTTGGTGCAACCACAAAAGGGTTGTCGACGGAATAAAGACCGCGCAAGAGCGTTGCGCTGATTGCAACCGTCCCCTGCACGGGCCGGCAACCGGGTAGGGGCTTGGCATTCAGTCCATAGAGTTCCGGCCGCTCGGGGCCGAAATAGCCGAGCCAAATGGGCGGGTTTCCTCGCGCCGCGACCTCCTCTGCCAGAGCTCCTAGATCCTGTCCCCAATCAAAATTCGAATCCACGAGAAAGCGATGCCCTCCCGCCGGGCCCCCTGCCAGCATGTTGAAATACGAGAGGTAGTGGGGATGCACCCAGGCGCCCGCTAGCCCCAACCAGGCCACCGCCGCGACCACCGCCCAGCGGCGGGCACCTGTCCGGCCGGACAAACGCGTCGCCATGAACAGGGCAAGCAATGGAATGATCGGGAGCAAGTAACGCAGACCCAAGGGCACCCGAATCCATACCGTCACAATTGCGAGAAAGGCCGCCACCGCGATGCCGACCATGAACGTGGCGCCGGCCCCTACCCGGGGTTGGGGACGCTGATCCCCCGCTTGTTCGGTGTCTCCCAGGGAATCAGGATTTCGTTGGGGCCACATCGCATAGGCCAAGAGGATCAGTACGGGAAGAGGAGTCTTCATCGCCCAGGCCACGGGAAGCAGGTACCAGAACCTCCCATCGCTGGCGATTTCGCCAAAGAAGTAGATCGCCCGGCCGCGCGTATTCGCCGCCACATCGAACAAGAGGGAATGAAGGAACGATGGCAGGGGAACCCCCGCATAGGGGCCTTCGATGCCTTCGACCATCGCAAAGGAGAATCCGTACCCAACCCACACCACTGCCCCAGCCATCACGATCAACCCGGCCAGCAATGCAGAAGCACGCAGACCCGGAAGCAGCAGATCGCTAAAAAGCGCTTTTTTTCGGGGGCGCCGAAAACCATCGCCCAGGGGCGGAATCCCATATTCCAAGGCGAGCAGAAAGAGGCCCAACAACGGCAGCAAAACAAGACCGGTCAGCTTCGCCAGCAGGGCCAGTCCAAGGGAAGCTCCACAGAGCGCAAACCGAAGTGGGCCCGGACGGTTCCACCAACGCCAGAAGGTGTAAAAAGTCTGGAGCATCAGAACCGTTACCGTGATGTCGGTATGAGCCAGGGAGGCATTGGCGAGAATTGTGGGCGAGAAGGTATAGAGGGAGAGCGCCAGCAATCCCGCCCAGAGGCCCGCCGCTTCGCTGGCCCACAAAAAGATCAAGATCGCCCCCCAACAGGCGATTACGACGAAGGGCGTTCGCGAGAGCCAGCGAACAAATTTAGGATCTGGATAGGATCCGGCCAGAAGGTCGGCGCCGATCGAACGATTAATTGGGCGCTTACCCAGGTCTAACCCCAGTAGGGGAAGAGCCGCCAGGTGATGGGCCAGCGGTGGATGAAAGCCCAGGGTTTCATAGAAATGGTAGTCACCCGACTCCCATAGGTAGAGACCCACGCCAATATAATGAGGCTCGTCGATGGTCAGAGTATTGCGCTCGGCGGCATCGAGCAGTCGAAGGGCAAAGACGCTCACGAGGATGGCGGCCAGGATCAAGCTGGTTCCTTGCCGAATCGGATTTTTCATCGAAGCGGCGACCCCGCATTCCAGGTCATGAATCCCGACCCCCCAATTGCTTCGGCCAGAAGTCTCCGCGATCAGGTTTTTGAAAAAATCTAGCGGCTGTCACGCGTCCCTCGACTTTCCAGCTCAGCGATCGAGGTCCGGGGGAGGACTCAGGAAAGCTCCAAGAGCATCAGCAATCCGACGGCCTGCATCCCCTTCGCCAAAGGGGTTGGGAATCGTCCGAACTCCCTGCATCCAGTCACTGCCCCGGTACGCTTCATCGAGTTCAATTTTCAGTTCCGGCCCCGAACCCGCCACCAGACGAACGACACCACTTTCGATCGCTTCCGGGCGTTCGGTGTTATCGCGAATCAGAAGGACGGGTTTACCCAGGGACGGTGCTTCCTCCTGAATCCCCCCGGAATCGGACACGATCATCCAGGAGCGCGCGAGGAGATGGATGAAGTCGGAATACTGCATCGGGGGGACGAGAAGGGCGCTCTCCGAGGATCCGAGTAGGCGCTGAGCCCGCTCCTCCACCTGTGGGTTGGGATGGACGGGGAAAACAATGGCAACATCGCTCTTCTCATCGGCAAAATCGGCCAGGGCCCTCATGCGACTTTCCATCACCTCACCAAAACTCTCCCGGCGATGGGTTGTCAGCAGCAGCAACTTACGATCGCCCAACCAAGAATTGATCTCATCGATCTGTGAAGACGCTTCTTGCCTGTCCATCGCCCAGAGAACCGAGTCGACGACAGGGTTTCCGGTCACCGCGATAGCAGGACTCGCAACACCTTCGGCAATCAGCGAATCTCGATTGTGTCGAGTCGCAGCAAAATGGAAGCTGGCCACTTGCGAAATCAAGCGACGATTCATTTCCTCCGGAAAAGGGCTAGCAGGATCACCCGAACGAAGGCCCGCCTCAACGTGACCCACTGGCACTCGTGCGTGAAAGCCGGCCAATGCGCCTGCCAGAGCCGTGGTCGTGTCTCCCTGTACGAGAATCGCATCGGGTTCCTGGGCTTCGAGCAGCGTCTCCAGTCCGCCAAGAACCCGGGCGGAGACTCCCGTCGGCGACTGAGCAGGGCGACCCACTTCCAGGTCGTAGTCCAGGCGAATACCCAATTCCTGTAGAAAGGGAGGCAGAATATTGGCGTGCTGACCCGAGGCGACATTCAGGGTCTCGAAATTTCGGCCATCGGCATCCAATGCCCGAATGACCGGAGCCAGCTTGATTATTTCAGGCCGGGTGCCGAACAGCGTCAGGATCCTTTGGCGCCGCTTCCCCACCCCTGTGCCGCCCTTATCGCCCATCTTTTCCATTCTCCGACGTATTCCGAGAACTGTTCTGTCGTCGCCAATCATCGCCGAACCAAGCATACACGGCCTCCCTGCCGGGATGTAATATTCGGCCCGGGATTCCAATCGCGCGCAAGGTTTCCCATCAAGCGAAATCCCCGTACCATCGGACCCGGGAAAGCGAAGCCGAGGTCGCATGTCCAAACCGAATACCGAATGGCTCTTTTGGGCGCTCGTGGGCGCCTCTATCGCGGGATGGATCGTTTTCCACTTTTCTGCGTTGCTGGCTTGTATGGGCGAATGCTATGTGGACCTCGGTAGTGTCCATGGCTACCCAATCGCTCACCTGGAATTCGACGACACTCGGTTAAATACTTGGATCCTGGCGTGGAGTCAGCATGCCCTGCTCACCCCGGGCGTTGGGCTTTTTAACGCCAATGCATTCTATCCAGCCCCTGCCGCGCTCGCAGGATCCGAGCACCTGCTCGGCCAGGCGATTCTCGCTCTCCCCCTGCAAGCCTTTACGGACAATGCGGTTTTCATTTATGGCAGCATGCTGGTTGCCAGCTATGCGGTTCTCGGATTCTCAACCGCTTTCTGTGTGCGCTGGCTCGTCGATTCCCGGGCAATCGCCCTCTTGGCCAGCCTAGTCGCCATGGCCATGCCCTGGCGTGCCGCCGAACTCAGTCACCTTCAACTTCTTTGGGCCTGCTGGTTCCCCCTCATCTTCTGCCTCAGCCTCCGCCTCTTGCTACGTCAGGGGAGTTGGAGAGACAGTGCAGTACTCAGCGTCGTTCTGACCCTGCAACTCCTTTCCTCCTACTACCTCGCGTACATGATCACCTTCACCCTTGGGATGACTGCTCTGGTCGTCCTGGTAAGGCAGGGGATCGACGGTCCAAGCTTCGCAAAGCTCGCCCCTGCGGCGCTGGTTCCCTACGGAATCCTGGGCGCAGTCTCAATTCCCTATCTTTCGCGAGCGTCTCGGGGTGAGATTTTAGTCACCCTCGACCCGGACAGACCTATGGCGGGTGATCATCTGGGCAACGCCATCAATCTTCTATTTCCCCGATTGGAAACGTTTTGGCAAGCCAATATCAGCCACGAGCCCACGTTTCTGATTCCGGCCAGTATTCTTGGGCTTGCCGTCCTGGCTGGCGGCTGGCTGCGCAGACAGAAAATCGAGACCACTACCCAGGAAAGCGAACGCCTCCTGCGGATTCGGATGGCATTTTGGGCGCTCTTCCTTGTTTGCACCCTTTCACTCATCATGATGCTTGGCTCGCATATCGAGATCAACGGGAGATTTTTTAGGCTTCCGGCCTACTGGGCTTCCAGTTTCCTTCCCGGTTTTTCCAATCTCCGCGCCCCCCACCGATGGGCCATCGTGATCGGAACCTCAGCTCCACTGCTCGCCGCATTGGGGGCATACGGAATCATGAGATCCTGGCGTATCGCTACACCGCCAATGCAAAATCCGACCCGTTGGTTTGTCGCTGTACTACTCACCCTGATGGTCGGGCTCAATATTCCCTGGCAAAAAATTCCCGCCGTTGCTGCATTCGAGGACTCTCCCCATCGAATCGACCTTTACGAAAAACTCGCCGAGTTGCCCTTTGGTCCGGTTCTCGAAATCCCTTGGCACTTGAATTCACTGCGGCGAAATTCCGAAGATACCCGCTACATGCTCGCGAGTACTCGTCATTGGCGACCGATTCTCAACGGTTTCACCGCCCACCTTCCCCCCAGTTTTTTCCTCTTGAACCGGATCTCTCAGGATCTTCCAGAGCCACCGGCGGTGAAGCGGTTGACCCAACTGACCGATCTCCGCTGGGTCGTAGTTCATTGGAAGACATTGCCAAGCAGTCGCTTGAAAGCGTGGAAGTCTCTGGCGAGCAGCGAACTTAGGGAGGTGTTTCGTAACTCCGAAGGCGCGATTTTCGAAGTTCTCCAAGGGGGAGCCAACGGACAGTGGATGCCAGCACTCGTCGACGGCCTTCCCCGGTCGCGATCCGTTAGCGGACTGGGGCGTGATGACGTTCGCATCAGTTCGCAAAAAAACGGAATCTCTTCCCTGAAAATCAGAGGCGCCTTTCACTTCATGGGCTTCCAGCCCCTTTACCGGCCCATCGAGCTCGAAATTCAGAACTTCGAAAAGGAGACCTGGCCTGGCCTGGACGTCCAGTCAGAAGGTCTGGTCAAGCTCCGATACGCCTTCTCCGACCAGAAGGATCAGTTGATCCAAACGGGCACCGCATTTCTGGATGCCGATATCCCTCCAGGAGCCTCCATTGTCTCCCCTATCCTCGGAGCCCCCACGCACCCAGGGTCCTACCGACTTTGCGTAGACCTCGTCCAGATCCGAAACGGAACCCCCCGAGCCCTGCCCTTCGGTCCCCTGGAAGTGGACGTACAAGTCGCGGGCAAGCGAAGCAATGGGACAAATCCACTCGAGCGCTTGGCTCAAGCTTATCAAGAATATCGAAAGAAGGATCTTGAGGAGAATTTGTCTCGGTGTGCAAAGGAGCGCGCCGACCCTTCTCCCCCGAGTGCAGCACTGTTTCACTGAGTATCAGGATTGGAAATCAGTCGGAGCGGACCAACCTCAGGGGAAGCTTCCTTCCACGGGCTTCGCGACACCCACCACATGCGCGCCCATTCGCCCAAGCACGCCACCCGAGTGGTAGGGCCAGAACTTCGCCTCTGCCCGCGCCGGGAATAGGGTCAGGCGAGTCAGTAAGTTTCCCTGGAACAGGCGAGTTTGCGCATTGATACAGAGTACGCCGACTCCGAAATACTCCTCCAACTCGAAGCCACTCCTTGCGAGAGCCTCGGTCACTTCAGGCAACGAGTAAGTACGAGATATCATCGTGCTTTTGGGATTCCATCGGCGCCGAATCCAGCGATAAATATTTCCAAGAAAACCATAAATGGATTCACTCGGGACATAAGTAAAAACAAAACGACCACGTGAATCCAAGCGACAGCGCATCGAGGCCAGTGCCTTGGTCAAATCAGGCAAGTGGTCGAAGAGCTCCATGCAGAGAACAATGTCAAAATCGTTCGTTGCGACTTTCGAAAGGTCTTCTGCATTGGCCTCCCTAAAATCAATTGCACTCGCTAACCCCTCTTGTTCGGCCGCTTCTCGGGCCACTTCGAGCATCTCCTGATTGATGTCCACCGCAACAACTTGGCAACCCTGGCGAGCGAAGTGGATAGCGAACCGACCCCGCCCAGTACCCACGTCGAGGACTCGGCAATTGCTATCGACTTCAACATGGTCATCGAGGATCGTCAACTCGGCGTCGTAGTGAAAGGAGAGCGGACCCGCATGGGGAGACCACCACCGCTCGACCGTACCTGCTTCGGAGAAGTAGTCGGGAACCGCCTTCGGGTCTAGTTTTTCCGCCATCAGCCCGAGCCGAATTTACGCGAGAATATGAGCGCCAGCGTTTCGCCAACAGTTCTAAGGACCATCATCTTGCTCGCCCCAAACTTCTGGTCATAACGCAGTATTAGCGGGACCTCAGTCATGATCGCACCCATCCTGCGGAGCTTGAGAAGAATGTCCACCATGCAGGAAAAGCCACTCTGTGCCACGAATTGAGGGCCATAAATTTCAAACGCTCGACTCAACACACCGGCACGATAGGCACGGAAACCACACGTAAAATCACGAACATTGCGCGTGGGAAAAATCAGACCAAAAACAATTCGAGCACCAAAGCTCAAAAATCGCCGGTGGTATGGGACACCCTGAATGTTCGCCCCGGGGCGATATCGAGATGCAATGACCACGTCGTTCCCTTCGCGAATACCTCGAACCATTCGCGCAATCAAGCCCGGCGTGTGGGTGTTATCGGAATCCATCGTCACGATGATGTCCCGAGGGTCTGCACCCTCCAATGCCGCGATCAGACCCGTTCGGATAGCGTCACCCAGACCCAAATTTTCGGAATGCTCGACCAACGTAACTGGCATCTCGCCGGCTAAGGAAAGCACCGCCTCCGCCGTCCCGTCGGTACTGCCGTCATTCACCACTATGACCCGGTAATCGATGCCACTCTCCTGCATCGACTGACGGATTGCGGCCAACAGCAACGGCAGCGTCTCGGCTTCGTTGTAGGCCGGTAGTGCTATAACCAACATTCGCCAGCCATCCTCGCAATCGTCCTGACCGGAATCTAGGCCCGTCCTCAGGAAAAAGCTACTTGGTCAGAGTTACTTGGTCAGAGTTACTTGGTCAAAGCTACTTGGTCAGAGCTACTTGGTCAGAGTCGTCCCGAAGTTATTGATTGCCTCCACCAGAGCATTCACTCGATAAGGCTTGGTCAAAAATCCCACGAGGGGATCATCTCCCAGAATATCTTCGATATTCGCATTCGAATATCCACTCGAGACCAGAATAGGCAAATTGGGGAGCCTGGCTCGGAGTGCAACGAACATCTCCTCGAAAACGATATCGGGCATCATAATGTCGACGATGGCCGCACAATAATCGAGGTCTACACCTTCTAGTAACTCTAAAAACTCTGACTCCCTGGACGCCGTATCCACCCGATATCCCTCGCGCTCCATTCCCCTTCGGATCGTATCCAAGACGATCAACTCGTCGTCGATGGCCAGCAATTTATTGCCTCTTTTTGAGCCCTTGCTCAGGCTAGGACCGGCTACGGCGATATCGACGTTGTCACTCAAGACCGGGAAGATCGATCGAATTTTCGTCCCCTGGCCTTCGATACTTGAAAAAAGGACCCCGCCATTATGGCTTCTTACGATGCCCTCTACTGCCG
>CAWVXN010000043.1:0-11945 GCA_963933695.1 uncultured Myxococcales bacterium
TTGGGCACGCCGGCCCGGGGGCTTGGCGCAGCCCGCGTTTTGGGAATCGGCGGAGAGCAAGCGGACATGGCAGAATGGGTCATCACGCGCCGCACGTTTTCTCGCGCGCCGATCGGAGTGTTTGACTGTGGATCGTTCTTCCCTGCGCATCGCCATCATCGGTGCGGGTCCCTCGGGACTCGCGACGGGTCACGAGTTGCTCGCCAAGGGTTTCTCCAATTTTACGATTTTCGAGAAAGCGCCCAAGCCGGGGGGGACGTGGCACCTTCATAGCTATCCCGGCCTGGCCTGCGACGTTTGGGCCCACTCCTATACTTTTTCCTACGCGCCAAATCCGTCCTGGACCGCGAACTTTGCTGAACAGCCCGAAATCGAAACCTATCTACAGCGCTGTGCCACGGAGTTCGGTTTGGATCCTCATATCCGAGCCGACACTCGAATCGTTCGGATTCACTTCGAAGAGGCGAGTGCCGAGTGGACCCTCGAGGATGAAGTCGGAGAAGAATTTCTCTTTGATGTGGTGATCAGCGCCATGGGGAACCAGCACACGGCCCTCTTCCCGAGTGTGCCCGGGATGGATTCTTTCGATGGCCCAAGCTGGCACGGCACCCAGTGGAACCACGATGTCAAACTCGAAGGGAAGCGCGTGGTCATCGTCGGTTCAGCGGCGAGTGCCGTACAAATCGTGCCCGAGGTCGCGAAGCTGGCCGGCCAGTTGACGGTGCTTCAGCGGACTCCGAATTGGATCATGCCCCGGGGCCGAAAAATCTACTCCGAAACCAAACGCAAACTCTTTCGTCTTGTTCCCCCTTACCTTCGCATGATCCAGCGCGGCCAGCGCTTTCTGATGAGCACGGTTCACGACGCCGCGACCCTCGGCCACAAGCGCATGGAGGATTTCGAAAAACGCGGCCTCTCGTATATCGACAAGGTGTTTCCAGAGGGTGAGTTGCGGGATGCGCTGACTCCGGATACTCGCTTCGGTTGCAAGCGCGGTCTGGTTTCCGACGATTTCTACCCGGCCCTGCTCCGGGATAACGTGGAATTGATCGCCTCGGGTCTGGCCGAGGTCACGCCCACAGGAATCGTGACCTCGGACGGCCGCACGGTAGAAGCCGACGTCATTATCTACTGCACGGGCTACCGAATTCTGGACTTTGATCGCTTCCAGGTCACGGGCCGGGATGGTCTCGACCTGACCGAAGTCATGGGCGACTCGCCCCAGGCCCACAAGGGCATCGCCCGGCCGGGATTTCCAAACTACTTCTTCGCGGTGGGACCCAATGGCCTTGTCCTGAACGTGCCCTACTTCACCACGGTGGAGCGCAACGTGGAGAGCATTGTTCGGCTGCTCGAGCAGAAGCAGGAAAAAGGGGCGCGAACTCTCGAGGTGAAAGAGAGCCTTCACCAGGAGTACAACGCGTGGATGGATTCCCAGTTCGAACTCTACTCCTGGGGAAATTCATCCTGCACGAGCTACTACCGAACCGCCGCCGGTCGCGCGCCCTTTCTCTTCCCGGGAAATTTCAAGACCTACGCGCAGTTCCACGACGAGGGCGGCATCCACGAATTCGATCTCGCGTGATCGGGGCTCAGACGTCGGGCAGGCGAGTAGTCAGGTTGCGGTCGCCCCAAACGTTGTCCACCCGGCCCACCGGGGGCCAGTATTTGTGCTCGTGGAGCCAGGGCGCGGGCCAGGCCGCCTGTTTTCGCGTGTAGGCGTGGGGCCAGTCATCCCCGGTCACATGGGCGGCGGTATGGGGCGCGTTCTTGAGGGGGTTGTCGGTTTCGTCCATCTCCCCGTTTTCGATGGCGCGGATTTCTTCGCGGATCGCGATCAGGGCGTCGCAGAGGCGATCGAGATCCGGGCGGGCTTCGCTTTCCGTGGGCTCGATCATCAGTGTGCCCGGAACAGGGAAGCTCATGGTGGGTGCGTGAAAACCAAAATCCATCAAACGCTTGGCGATGTCTTCGACCACCACGGTACTGGTCTTCTCGAAGGGCCGGCAATCGATGATGAACTCGTGGGCCACCAGGCCCGAGGGCCCGGTATAGAGGACGTCGTAGTGCGGGGCGAGCCGCCGGGCCATGTAGTTGGCGTTCAGGATGGCGACTTGGCTTGCCTCGGTGAGCCCCGGGCCGCCCAGGAGCGCGATGTAGACCCAGCTAATCGGAAGGATGCCGGCGCTTCCATAGGGGGCCGCGGAAACCGCGCCCTCGCCGAGGATCGAGTCGCCGGGCAGGTAGGGGCGCAGATGTTCGGCGGCACAAATGGGTCCCATGCCCGGGCCGCCGCCACCGTGGGGAATCGCGAAGGTCTTGTGAAGATTGACATGGCACACGTCGGCCCCGATGCGGCCGGGCGAGGTGAGCCCCACCTGGGCGTTGAGGTTGGCACCATCCATGTAAACCTGGCCGCCGTGGGCATGGATGACGTCGCAGATCTCGACCACCGCGGTTTCGAAGACGCCGTGGGTGGACGGATAGGTGATCATGAGCGCGCCCAGTTTGGCGGCGTGTTTTGCGCACTGGCTCCGTAGATCCTCTAGGTCCACGTTGCCTGAGGCGTCGCAGGCCACCGGGTGGCACTCAAAGCCGGCGATCACCGCGCTGGCGGCGTTGGTGCCGTGGGCCGAGCTCGGGATCAGGCAAACGGTTCGCTGGCGGTCGCCCCGGGCGAGGTGGTGGCGGCGAATGGCCAGCAAGCCGGCAAATTCGCCCTGGCTCCCCGCGTTGGGTTGAAGCGAGACCGCGGGCAACCCGGTGATCTCGCCAAGCCAGTTTTCCAGCTGGTCGAAGAGCGCCCGGTAGCCGAGGCATTGATCCGCCGGCGCAAAGGGGTGGAGGTTCGCGAACTCGGGCCAGGTCACGGGCACCATGGCGGTGGTGGGGTTGAGCTTCATGGTGCACGAGCCCAGGGGAATCATGGACGTGTTCAGCGCCAGGTCCTTGGCCTCCAGGCGATGGAGATAGCGGAGCATGGCGGTTTCCGAGCGGTGGGCGTGAAACACCGGGTGCTCGAGATAGGGTGTCGTGCGTTGCAGTTCCGGGGGGAAGGAGTCCTCGGCCTCAATTTCCCTGGCCAGATCGGCAAAGTCGAAATCCAGGCTACGCCCTTGGGCGAAGGCCTCGAGCACATCCATGACGTCTTTGGGGGTAGTGGTCTCGTCGAAAGCCACACCGAGCAACCGACTGGTTTCCGGAGTGGCGATCCCGATCTTGGCGGACGCCGGGCTGGGAGACGGAGAGGCGGTGAGGGAGGGGGACAAAGAGGCAGAGGGAGAGGAAGAGGAAGTGCGCTCGGAAGAATAGGCCCGCAGGTTGATGCCCCGCTCCCACGCGGCGGCGAGCACCGAGGCCGCCGGGGCGCCGACCACCTCGACCTCAAGGGTGTCGAAGAAGCCAAAATCCCCGGGCATGTGGCCCAGTCGGCGCAGCCCAGCCCCTAGGCAGGCCGTGAGTCCGTGGATACGCCGGGCGATGGTTCGCAGACCTTCGGGCCCATGGTAGACGGCGTACATGCCGGCCATGATGGCCAGCAGAACCTGGGCGGTGCAGATATTGCTCGTCGCCTTGTCCCGGCGGATATGTTGCTCCCGGGTCTGAATCGCCAGCCGGTAGGCCAACTGGCCCGCCCGATCCCGGGAGACGCCCACCACTCGCCCCGGCATCTTGCGGGCGTGCTTTTCGGTGGTGGCCAGGTAGGCGGCATGGGGACCCCCGAAACCGATGGGAACTCCAAAGCGCTGGGTCGACCCCACCGCGATATCAGCTCCAAGCACCCCAGGGCTTTCGATCAGGGTGAGGGCCAGCAGGTCCGCGGCCATCACAACCGTGACCCCAGCCGCTCGGGCCCGGGCGATGCACGGGCGGGGATCCTCGATGCGGCCCTGGGTGCCCGGGTATTGGAGCAGAAGCCCGCACAGATCGAGTTCGTCGAAGGTTGCGGATTCCGGGTCGCCCAGATGCAGCGTCATGCCCAGGGCTTCGGCCCGGGTGCGCACGACCTGGATCGTCTGGGGGTGGCAGTCCGAGGCGACGAAAAAGCCGGAGCGTTTGCCGCGATGGATACTTCGGCACATGCCCATGGCCTCGGCGGCGGCGGTGGCTTCGTCCAGGAGCGAGGCGTTGGCCAGTGGCAGCCCGGTGAGATCGGCCACCATTGTTTGAAAGACCAGCAGTGCTTCCAGGCGGCCTTGGGAAATCTCGGATTGGTAAGGGGTGTACTGGGTATACCAACCGGGGTTCTCGAGAATGCCCCGTTGGATGACCCCGGGAACGATGACGCCGGAATAGCCCATGCCCAACCACGACCGGGCGGGCTGGTTTTCCTGGGCTATGGACTTCAATTGGCCCAGAAGTTCAGCTTCGCCCAGGGGGCGATGGGGAAGGCCATCGAGAGCAAGCTTTTTTTCGCTGCGAATATGCGGCGGGACCGCCGCATCGGTGAGTGCATCCAGGGAGTCGAAGCCCAGGGACTCGAGCATCTCCTGTCGATCTCCGGATCGGGGACCGATATGGCGAGAGGCGAAGGTGTCTGAGGGGTCGAATTCCAAGGGCATGGGGCTCCAGAGGCCGGGTTGGGGGCCGGCTTCCTAGAAATAGCGAATGGCGGGGGTGGGGACTAGTGCCGCGAGCCCGCCGACTCCAACAAGCTCTTGAGTGCAGCGAGGTTTTCGCGCTCGGCGAGCACGAGCAGGCGGTCTCCCGGGCGCAGGGGGTGGGTGGGGTCCGGATTGGTGTTGGTCACGCCCTCCCGCTCCACGGCCAGGACCGTGCAGCCCGTTTGCGCGCGGACATCGAGATCCTGGAGGCTGCGATTTCCGGGGAAAGTGGCTGGGCAGTCGAGCCAGTTCGTGTCGCTCTCCTCGAGGAGTTCCATCAGCCACGGGTCCAAGGGGAGCGCCGCCGGGCTGCGAATCGCTCCATAGCCCTCGTCGCGCAGGGCCTGGGTGAAGCGGGCGATGGGCCCGCTGGGGACTTCGAAGAGTTCGAGGGTCCGGGCCACCAACTCGATGCTGGCTTCGAATTCTTCGGCGACGACGCTGGTGGCCCCAGCGGTTTCGAGGGGATCGACCTCGAGCACGTAGCGGGTGCGAGCGAGGATCGGGGTATCGGGGGCCTGCAGGCGGATCCGAGTGACAATCCGCCGGGTGGCCAGGGCGTCGGAGATTGCCACGACGACCAGGCGCGCTTCTTCGACTCCGAGCCAGGAAAGCAGGACCGGCCGGGTGGCATCGCCGAAATGAATATGCTCCTCGTGCACCTGGGCGCGCTCCACCGCCCGTGGGTTGTTGTCGATGATGATGTAGGGGACATCGATGGTCTTGAGCAATCGAGTCAGGGTTTGCCCCGCCGGCCCGTAACCGATGACCACCACGCGCCGTTGTTGCAGGTCGGCCTCGGCCTCGGGGACGGTCTCGGTTCCGGCGCCCTTTTTGTCCCCCCAGCCCGCCGCCGTGTCGGCGATCCACGGGGCCGCCCGCATGATGAAGGGACTGGCGAGCAAGCTGAGAATCGAGCCCGAGAGCACCACCTGGTAGTAGGGCTCGCCCAAAAGGTTCGCCTGGGCGGCGGCTTCGGCGAGCACGAAGGTGAACTCGCCGGTCTGGGAGAGGGCGAGACCCGCCAGCAGTCCGACCCGCAGGTTGTGGCCCAGGAGCAGAGTGCTCGCCGCGGCGACCACCCCCGTCTTGAGAACCAATGTGACGACCAGATAGAGAAGGACCAGTGGGGCGTGGTCCACCAAGGCCTGGGGTTCGAAGAGCATTCCGATGGCGGTAAAGAAGACCCCGAGCACGACCCCGCGCAGGGGAACAACCTCGCTAAAGAGCTGTTGGGCGTAGGGGGACGAAGTGGCCGCGACCCCGGCCAGGAAGGCTCCGACGGCGAGGGTCAGGCCGAGTTCCTCGGCGAGAAAAGCCGACCCCAGTACGATCAGCAGAGCGAGCAGGCTGAATAAATCGGGGGAGCGCGCCTGGGCGACGAAATTCAACACGCGAGGTACGCCCACCCGGACGATGAAGAAGACCAGGGCGAGGGCGGCCAGCATGCGCACCACCGAGAGCCCGAGGTCCTGGGCCGAACTCTCTCCGCCCGGGGTCAGAAACGGAATGGCCAACAGGAAGGGCACGATGGCGAGGTCCTGGAAGACGAGGACCGAGACAGCGAGGCGTCCGTGGGGCGCGTCGATCTGGGCCTCATCCGAGAGCAATCGCATGACCAGCGCTGTGCTCGACATGGAAACCAACCCGCCGAGGATCAGGGCGGTGGCCGGGGACAGGCCCATGAAGCTCGCGCCCAGGGCGACTACGGCGACGGTGACCACCACCTGACTACCGCCGGCGATCAGGCCCATTTTGCCCAGATCTCGGAGCCGAGACATGGGCAGCTCGAGACCGATTTCAAAGAGCAGGAAGATGACGCCGATCTCCGCCAGCACCCGAACCCGGTCGGGATCCGGGACCAGCCCCAGCCCACCGGGCCCCGCAATGGCTCCGACCACGAGAAAGCCCGCGATGGCGGGCAGCCCGACCCGCTCGAAGAGAGCGAGGCCCGCTGCGGTGAGCGCCAGTAGGAGGATGAGTTCGAAGAGCAGGGTAGTTTCGCTCAACGCCTGGCCTCGGCCTCCTGCGCCCTTGGATGGCTATTAGCGCTCATGCGCATGCCGGCGGGGCATCGGGCAGTCTAGTCGCTTAGGGCACTCCTGGCTGCAAAACCGCTGGGCCTAATTTTCGGCCAGGGACTCACCGCAGTGTTTGCAGTAGAGCGCGCTCGCCATGTGACCCTCGTCGAGGCAGGCCGGGCACGAGCGCGTGGTGATCGGGCCGCGCGCCGCACTGACGATCTCGGCGGTCATAATGCCCGTGGGAATCGCGATGATTGCGTAGCCGATCAGCATCACCACCGACGCCAGTATCTGCCCGGCAGCGGTTTGGGGCACGACGTCCCCGTAGCCCACCGTGGTCATGGTGACGATGGCCCAATACATGGCTTGGGGAATACTCGTGAAGCCCGGTGTCTCGCCCTCGAGGAGGAACATCAGGGTGCCCACGATCACGACCAGGATACAGAGGGTGCCGAGGAAAACGCCGATCTTGTGTCGGCTGGCTCGCATGGCGACCACCAGGATGTTGGCTTCGCCCAGGAACCGCGCGAGTTTAAAGACGCGGAAGACGCGCAGCAGTCGCAGGGCACGAATCACCAGCATCGACTGGGAACCGGGAATCACCAGGCTCACAAAACTCGGCAGAATTGAGAGCAGGTCGACGATTCCGAAAAAACTCCGCGCGTAGCGAACAGGGCGGGGGACAGCGATCAACCGGAGGACGTACTCAAGGGAGAAGAGCGCTGTGAAACCCCATTCGGCCCGGCGCAAGAACAATTGGTGTTCTGTGTTGACCGTCGAAACGCTCTCGAGCACGACCGCTGCGATACTGAGTCCAATCGTCAGCAGCAGGCCGACGTCGAAGATCTTCCCCGCACGGGTGTCGGCCTCGAAAATGATGATCCGCATGCGCTCGCGCCAGGATTGCGAGGCGGCGGGTGAGGTCTCCGAGTTCATGGGCTGCTCCTTGGCGCCAATGGGCGGCTCCGTGAGGCGGTGCATGGATGCCTCGCGGGTTTTCGGGCGACCGGCCCGGTGGTCTCTCCGGGTTCGGTTGGTTTTCCAGAATACACCCGCATCGTATCCCGCGGGGGAGCCCTTTGTCGATGGGGGCCGTTGATATTATTGGCCATTCCCGGGTAGGGCCGCCCGGGTCGAGCCTGGCCCGAGCCAACGCTTCGAGGGTCACGGATGTTGCGCATTGTGGAATGCCGCTACCCTAGGCACGGTTGGCCGGGGGGGGAATCGATTCCACCGGCCGGACGCGAGAAATAATGAAGCGTCGATGGGGCTCTGGCTTGAGGCTGGAGCCTCTGCTTTGCGGGTGCTCCTGTTTCCGGTTGTGCGACTTCGGGTTGCGCGACTTCGGAGCGGGTGCCGTGCTTGGCGAAGGTGTGGCTGCGCCCTTTGCGGTCGATTGGAGGAGTGAGCCTGAACTTGCTCACTCTCAATTCAGGAGGAACAACGGTGAGCTTGCACCCACTGCTCGACTTGGCGAATGACCGGGAGGTCAAGCAGGCCAAAGGCTTCCGCGCGGTTGCGGTAGAGCAAAACGGAGAGAAACTCGAACTCCTTTATAAGAGCGAAGTTGAATCGGCGCCCAACCGGGAAGAAAAGGGAAAGAAATACCTGGGCGTGAGCACCGGTCGAATTCCGAGTGCTCCCCAGGCGGGCAAAGATGATCGTCATGCCGCCATGGCGCTCGGCAGCTGGCTGCAGGCCGGTGGCGAAGCCCTGGACATGCCCGGGGGCTTGCAGTTGTCCCTTATCGATTGCTTGGTTCCCCTGCGAACCGCTGCGCCCAATAAAGAGCTGGGCGATGCCGATCCCAATAAAGGGGTCGAGGATATTGATTTGCTCGGTCAGTTGTCCGATGACCGTCTGGCGATCGTTCGCCTCAAGTACCTCGCGCCCGAGGCAACTCGCGGAGGGGCTGGAGACACACCGCTTAGAGTGCTGCTTTCCGGGCTCGCCCAGGTGGCGATGGCGGATGCCAACCGTGCGGCCTTTGGTGCGGAAGTGGAGGCCGTGACTGGCCGGGGCATTGGCGAGGAAGCGCCCGCCCTGATTATTGCTGCCAGTCCCCGGTACTGGGAAATCTGCCGCAAACGCGAGGCCCAGAAGGGCGCCGGCTGGATTCGTGAGATCGAACGCCTGGGTCGAGAAGTGGCTACGCAGATCGGCGTCGAAGTCTTTCTGCTGGGGCTCGAGTTGGAGGACAGCCCGGCCTGGACGTACGAGGAAGAGGGACCGCTGTTGAGCGGAACCCCGAAATTGATCGCTGCTTGGGAGAGTGGAGCAGGCAAGCTCAAGCCGAAGCCGAAGTCCAGAGGGAAGAAGTCGGATGACACCCCGGCGATTGTCGAAGCCGATCCGAGCCGCCCGGCACGAGCCTATTCGATTTTCGAGAGCTTCGAGCCTGGGGACCAGATCAATCACCCGAACCTCGGGACCGGCGTGGTCCAGGCAATTATGGGACGGGGCAAGATATTGGTGCTCTTTGGCGAAGAAGGAAAACTGCTTGTTCACGAGCGGCCCGCGCCTTCCGCATAACGCCTCCGCATAATGTCGTCCAGGCTGGTACAGGGCCTGAGACAGGGTCCAGCCGGACCTAAAAGTGCACACCCGCAAGAGAGGAATCATGGCTGAAGAGAGTGACTTTTATCGATTTACCGGGACGAAGGGCTACATCGTCTCGCGATCCCTGGTGGAGGCGGTCAACTGCGCGATCGCCCTGGAACGCCCCCTGCTCGTAAAAGGAGAGCCGGGCACGGGGAAGACCCTGCTGGCCCTGCATGTCGCCGAAGGCCTCGGCCTGCCCATGGAATCGTGGCACATCAAGTCGACGAGCAAGGCGATGGAAGGGCTCTACGTTTATGACACCCTTCAGAGGTTGAACGACGCGCGATTCGGCGAAGGCAATGTGGGTGATATCCGCAGTTATATAAAGCTTGGCCCAGTAGGTCGGGTTTTCAGCGCGCCGAAGCGTCAATTGCTTTTGATCGACGAAGTCGACAAGGCGGATCTGGAATTCCCCAACGACATTCTGCGAGAGCTCGATGAGATGCGCTTCACGGTGATGGAAACCGGTGACGAGGTGGCGGCGAAGGAACGCCCTCTGGTGATCATTACTTCCAATAATGAAAAAGAACTGCCCGACGCGTTCCTCCGTCGTTGTGTCTTTCACTTCATCGAATTCCCGGAACCCGACATGATGCGCAAGATCGTGGATGTTCATCATCCGAACGTGGATACCCAGCTTCTCGACCAGGTATTGATCAAGTTTTATTGGCTCAGGGGCCAGCCGGATCTTCGCAAGAAGCCTTCGACTTCCGAGTTGATCGATTGGATCGCAGCTCTCCTGCGCTCGGGTATCAGCGAGGACCAGTTGGAGAATCACATCCCCTTCCTGGGTTCATTGCTGAAAAACGAGCAGGACACAGCCGCCCTAGCGGACTTCGAGGAGCGCGGAGGCGGCATGCCCTCGGATTGGACGGATCTCGGGCCGAAATACAACCAATAGTTCGGGCCTTTTAATATCAACCTTCCCTGCGCTCTGCCCCGGCTTGGCTTGTGACTTGGGGCTGTCGGAAGCTCTGACGCAGGATTGAGTCGTGAATTAGAACGGGCAGGCCGAGAGCCCGCAAATTTGTACTTTCGGAACCGAGTCTGGGTGAACTCTCCGAAAAAGAAATATAGTATTCCTGAAATTCCCCTGATGAATCTGTTGCCCGCCAGTAGTTCGGACAAGCTAAATGTTTCTGGATTTCTTTTACGGTTTGCGTGACGAAGGTGTTCCTGTCGCCGTACAGGAATGGCAGATGTTCATGACGAGCCTGGAGAAGGGGCTTCACGATTCCAATCTCCTGGCTTTCTACAACATTGCCAAGGCCACGCTGATCAAAAGCGAGACTTATTACGACGCATTCGATCGCGTCTTCGCCCGAGTATTTCACGGTGTCGAGGGCGAGTTGAGCGCAAACGACGAACTGAACGAGTGGCTCAGCGATCCAAAGGATTTCGATGGCCTGACCGACGAGCAGCGCAAGATGATCGAGGAGTTGGATGCCGATGAGCTGATGCGGCGCTACCTCGAGACTCTCGAAGAGCAAGATGAGCGCCACGACGGGGGAGGGCGCTGGGTAGGGACTGGTGGCCACTCGCCTTTTGGGAATGGAGGCCAACATCCCACCGGGATCCGGGTGGGTGGCAAGTCGAAAAACCAGTCGGCCATGAAGGTGGCTGAGGATCGACGCTTCCAGGAGTACCGAACGGATCACACCCTGGATATCCGCAACGTTCGCCTGGCCCTGAAGCGCTTGAGACACTTGACTCGCGAGGGCCCCAGCGATGAACTGGATCTTGATGAGACAGTGGACGAGACCTGTCGAAACGCTGGGGAAATCGAGTTCGTCTACCGCGCAGACCGCCGCAATAATGTGCGGTTGCTACTTCTGATGGATGTAGGCGGAACCATGGAGCCCTACTACGAGCCCGTGAGCCGACTGCTCACGGCCCTGCACGAAGAGCGAGGGCTTCGGGAATTCAAGTCCTATTATTTCCACAACTGTGTTTACGAGAGGCTGGGCACAAACGCCGATCTCTATGTAAAGGATGCAATTCCGACGGGTGATATCCTTCGCCGTTTCGATGAACGTTGGAAGGTCCTGATCGTTGGGGATGCCGCCATGCATCCCGCCGAATTGATGAATCCACGAGGGAATATCAACCCTCGTTTCGAATCGGAAACCCGAGGCATCGACTGGTTGATGCGAATTCGAGAACATTTCGACAGGTGCGTCTGGCTGAACCCGGATCCCCCGTCGGATTGGGATCACACCCGAACGACCAAGGTGATTGGCGAAATTTTCCCCATGTATGCCCTGAGCCTCGATGGGATTCAGGACGCGGTCACCAGTCTCATAGGTGCTCGACCCTCGTCGCCGGGCATTACCCGCCACTAGTCCCAGGAGGCTTCGGGGGCCGACATGTCCGGGTGGGCTGGCTCTGCGGACTTGACTCGGCTTCACTGGACTTGAGTCGTTGGCCCCGGGGACGGGCCGGCCTGAGGCCTCAGGAGTTGAGAACGACCACCGCGCTGCCCGGGGTCGTGTTCTTCCCGCTTGCATTGTTTACGAAGAGCTTGACCTCGGCGAGTTTCTCGCCGCCCTCCTCCCACTTTCGCGTGACGGTGCCGCCGAGGACCATGGGCTGATCGGGGAGGTCCATCCCGCGGTATTGGCACGAAAGCGTGCGAATTCGTCCGCCGTGGTCGAGCCAATTAGAGACCAGCTCGCCCAGGGCCGCGTACTTGAAGCGCCCGTGAATGATGACGGAG
>CAWVXN010000044.1:0-11877 GCA_963933695.1 uncultured Myxococcales bacterium
TTTGCCTCCATCTCGCCTTTGCGAGTCCCGCCATCTCGAGCTTTCCCCGCCCAGACGAAAACTGCCATGGTCATCTACCTCCCAGCCGAATCGAAGCGGCTCCTTGATCTACTTGCTGCCTTCACTCGGCCGATCTACCTAAACTGTCCAGCTGCCTACTTCCGGCCCGGGCTCGTTGCAGGCGCAAGTCCGGCGACTAATTTTTTAAGCTCTTCCACATCAGGGCTCCGCCCATATGCGTCATCGAGAGAGATCGCCCTCGACCCCACAAGCCCCGCGAGGGACTGGTTCATAGTCTGCATACCGAACTTACCCTGGCCAAGTTGCATGGAAGAATAGAGTTGGTGAATCTTATCCTCACGAATGAGATTCCGGATCGCCGCATTCGGCACCATGACTTCCAGCGCCAACGCCCTGCCCTTTCCACTCGCTAACGGAATCAGGGTCTGGGAAAGCACTCCTTCTAGCACAAAAGAGAGCTGCTGCCTGATCTGAGATTGCTGATAGGGCGGAAACACATCCACAATTCGGTTGATGGACTGAACCGCCGAATTCGTATGCAGCGTCGCGAAAGCAAGATGCCCGGTCTCTGCAACGGTGAGAGCTGCCTCGATGGTTTCCAGGTCTCTCAGTTCACCGATAAGACAAACATCCGGATCCTGTCGAAGGATGTACTTCAGCGCGACCTTGAAGCTGGCCGTATCCGCCCCGATTTCGCGTTGGTTCACCACGCACGACTTGTGCCCGTGCAAATACTCGATGGGATCTTCGATCGTAACAATATGCTCATTCCGCTCTTGGTTAATCTGGTCAACAATCGTGGCCAGGGTCGTGGACTTTCCGGAGCCAGTGGGCCCGGTCACTAGGATTAGGCCTCGAGGCTTCTTGGCTAATTCCCCAACCACCGGGGGCAAGCCCAACTCGTCAAAGCTCATGATCTTGAACGGGATCGCGCGAAACGCACCAGCCACGTTGCCTCGCTGGACGAATACGTTGGCCCTGAACCGAGAGAGCTTCTGCACTCCAAAAGAAAGATCAAGCTCGTTGTCTTCTTCGAACTTATGCTTCTGGGAGTCAGTCAGGACCGAGTAGCAGAGTTGCTTGGTCTCCTGAGGTGTCAGCGCCTCCATCTTGAGGGGGTGCAACTTGCCATCGATACGCAACTGTGGCGCTGTGCCGGTCGTAATATGAAGATCGCTTGCGCCTTTATCGATCATTGTTTTCAAGAGCTGATGCATATTTGCCATTTGATCACCGTCCCGGGTTTTTCACGAAGCCTTCTCAGAAGTTGTCGGCACTGGACACACGATGCACCTCGCTCAGCGTCGTAGTCCCTTCGAGCAGCTTATTCAGCGCGCTCCGGCGAAGCGTAACCATCCCCCCCCGGATTGCCTCGCGCTTCAGCTCGGCAGTCGATGCTCCGTTGAGCACGAAATCCTTAATCTCTTCGCTCAACACCATGACCTCATAAATCGCCACCCGCCCCTTGTAACCCGTATCCGAGCAGTTTGTGCAGCCGGCGCCTTTCATTGGCTGAAAGCCTTCAAGCTCATCTTCGGAGAGCCCCGAGGCTAGAAGCTCGTCCTTGCCCAGATCAAGGTCCTTCTCAGAACATTCCGAGCAAATCCGGCGGGCCAGGCGCTGGGCGACAATGCAATTCACCGCCGATGAAACCAGGAATGGTTCGATCCCCATATTCAGAAGGCGATTGACCGTAGACGGCGCATCGTTGGTGTGCAGAGTCGACAAAACCATATGACCAGTCAGTGCAGCCTTGACACCGATCTCTGCCGTCTCGAAGTCGCGAATTTCGCCAACCATGATGATATCGGGATCCTGACGCAGAAAGGACCGCAGAGCCGCGGCAAAGTTGAGCCCGATATCCTCGTGCATCTGAACCTGGTTGATACCCTCGAGATTGAACTCCACCGGGTCTTCGGCTGTCGAGATATTCTCACCGACACCGTTCAACTCGGACAAGGCGGAATAGAGAGTCGTCGTCTTTCCCGAACCTGTAGGCCCGGTTACCAAAACCATTCCGAAAGGCTGATGGATGCTCTCTTTGAACTCCTTCAACTGGTCGACCTCAAAGCCAAGCTTGGTCATATCGAGCTGAAGATTGCTCTTATCCAGTAGGCGGAGGACGATCTTCTCTCCGAAAAGAGTAGGAAGCACGGAGACACGAAAGTCCATCTCCTTGCCTCGGCCCATCTTGAGCTTGATTCGGCCGTCCTGAGGCAGGCGGCGCTCGGCAATGTCCAACTCTGACATGATCTTCAGCCGGGAGGTAATCGCATTGCGCAGTTTGATTGGTGGCTTCATCACCTCGTAGAGAATGCCATCGATTCGATAGCGAACACGAAAGCTCTTTTCGTAGGGCTCAATATGAATATCCGACGCTTCCTTCTTGATCGCGTCGGTGAGAATCAGGTTCACCAGTTTGACGACTGGAGCGTCTTCCGCCTCATTCGTCGCCAGGGTCGGATCGAAATCGTCCTCTTCGGTTACGAAGTCGATGCCGGCGTCGTCGAAGCCCGCCATGACCTGGTTGAGAAGATCGTCCTGCTGGTAATTCGCCTCGATGCAGCGCCGGATGGCCTCTTCCGAGGCCACCACCGGTTGAATGTTGTACCCAGTTAGGAACTTGATGTCGTCGAGAGCAAAGATATTGGAAGGGTCGGCCGTAGCGAGAATCAACGTCGACCCCGCACGGTTGATCGGCATCACATTGTGCTTCTGGACGACTTCCTGGGGAATCAGCTGAGCGACTTCCGGATCAATTTCGATCTGATCGAGATCCATAGAGGGGACGCCGTATTGCTTGGCGACAAAATCGGTCAACTCGCCTTCGTCAAGAAAGCCGAGTTGCGTAATCTGGGCCCCCAGGCGCTGACCCTTGACGGCCGCCTCGTCTCGAGCTTTTGATAGCTGGTCGGCGGAGATAAGATTCTCCTTAACCAGCAGCTGACCGATTCGCTCGTTCAAGAATGGCTTCCTTCGTTTTCACAACCCTGTGGATTTCGATGGGGTAGGTGGTTTTCGATGGGGTGGATGGGGTGGTGGGGTGGTGGTTTTCTATGGGTCGGTGGTTTTCGATGGGCCAGGTGTTTGTCGATGAGGCAGTCGCGTTGGCATGTGGGGTCCGGAAATGCGATCCGGTTATCCCTTCCAGCGGCAAGTAAGCCGCCAACCCTGCGATTTCCTATCGGCCTCCCGGTGGGAAACTTTACTCCGGTCCCCTACGGAACTCAAAGCGGCTGGCCCGGCCCAAAGCCAGATAAACCAGGCCCTGGACTGTCAAAGTGAGCCAGAACACGAACCAAACCACGATCCCCATGGCAAGGGCTGTGGCTTTTGCCACCCCAAACGGGACGAGAACCGCCGTAAATGCCAATTGATAGGGGCCGATAAAGCCCGGAGCCGACGGAATGGCCACCGCTGCCCCCAGGGCGCCCAAGAGGATCCAGGCATGCACCAAGGTCTCCCACGCGCCGCCCAGATCAATTCCGAACGATTCAAAACCCAGCAGAATCGGCCCTGTCCCTGTTACTAGCCAGATCAGGATGGAATGCAGTGCGATCCACAGAAGATGGGATCCGCCGCGAAGAGCCCCTAGGCCGACAATAAAGTGCCGGAGTCCCGCCTCCGCAGCCGATCTGAACCTTGCCGGCAATGGACGCATGCAAAAGCCCATTCCCGAGATAACGGACTCGGGGACCAGGCGCAGGGCCACCAATGCCAAAATGGGAGTCGCCGCCACCGGGAGCAGAAACTTCGAGCCCTCGCCCAGTACACGGGCCAGTTCCGAGGGTCCGTCTGGCCCGGCGGGGGCAGCTGCCACCAGGTAGGCGAGCCCTCCAAGAGCCATGGCCAGGACCGTCACCGCGTCCAGCACCCGCTCGAGGGCAATCGTGCCGACCACCGAGGCCAGGGGAATACGCGTGTCCCGGCTCAAACTCCAGGCGCGAACCAACTCCCCCACTCGCAAGGGAAGCAGGTTGTTGGCCATGAAACCCAGCGCAGTGGACCGGTAGAGAACGGCTCGGGGCACCTCGGCAATGGGCCTGACCAAATGGCGCCAGCGAAGAGCCCGGAAGTAAACGCTGAGCAGGTAGCAGGGCGCCGAAAGCGCGAGAAGGCTCCAGAAATTTGATTCACGAATGGCCTCGACAACAGCGGCCATGGGAATCCCGCGCACCGCGAGCCAAACACATACGCCGGTCACCGCCAAACCAAGCCAAACCCGCCAGTCAGACCAACTCGGCGCCCACCCCCCGAGCCCCGAGTCCAAGTCGATTCCAGGCGCTGCCCCTCCCGGCTGGCTCACCACCGGGGCATACCAACCGCCGGCATCTTGTCCGGATTCTCATCAAGCCAGACGCGAAGCGCTGTCACATCTCGACTAATTTGAATTTTCAAAGCATCCACCGACGCGAATTTTTGCTCTGGGCGGATGAGCGCCAAAAAATCGAGATCGATCTTGCGGCCGTAGAGATCCCCGGAGTAGTCCAGCAGGTGCGCTTCCGCGACAAGGTCGTGCTGATCATCAAATGTCGGTCGGTAGCCCAGATTGGTCACCGCGGGCATCACGCACCCCTGCTCCGGATCACCGCCATCCAGGAAGTGAACCGCACAGACATACACACCAGGGCTGGGCAGGGTTTCGTTGTCCGGAGCTAGGTTGGCCGTGGGAAAGCCCATACTCCGACCACGCTTCATGCCCTCAACAACGCTTCCTCGTACGCTGAAGGGCCGCCCCAGCAATTTTCCAGCCTCGGCCACGCTTCCGTCTGCAAGCAGGGCTCGAATTCGCGTGGAGTTAACGTCCTTCTCCTCCATGGTGATTTCGGGAATGATCGTTACGGAGAAACCGAGTCGAGGACCCGTCTCCGCCAGCAGACGCATGGAGCCTTCGCGGTCCTTTCCAAAATGGAAGTCGTACCCCACATAGACCTCAGTGGGGGCGATTCGTCGGTGAATGTATTCGTTGACGAAGACTTCCGCTGAGGTCCGAGCGAACTCAAGATCAAAGGGCTCGACAATCAGAACGTCAATCCCGGCCGCCTCCAGGAACTCCATTTTCTGTTCGAGTGTCGCCAGCAGGTTTGGCGAACGATCGGGATGGACAATTTTTCGAGGGTGCGGCTCAAATGTAAAAAGCACCGCCTCGCCCTTCAGCGACCGAGCACGCTCTACCACTGTTGCCAGAATTGCCCGATGGCCGAGATGAACGCCGTCAAAATTCCCAATGGTCAGGACCGGACGCTCGATCCGGCGTCTGAGAGATCCTGTCCCGTGAACCAGTTCCAAGTCGCTATTCTCCCCAGCCCAAGCGCCCGACCGAGCCTTCACTTCGCATTCCGGCATCCTCCCCAGCTCAGCCCCCGGAGTAACTCCGACGGGGGCATCCCTCTTGATGCAAGCCAATCATCGCCCACCCAGCGGGTTTCGTACGCCCTCATCAGGAAGCGGTCGCCTCTTGGAAACAATACAACCTCAGCACCCCGGGGATGAGATCAGGGAAGGGAACCGGAGCCGCCTGCCTTACCAATTTGCGGATCGAGATAGCGCAGAAAAGCGTGATCCGGCGAGAGAATCAGGGTCGTATTGACATTGAGGGTTTCGCGGTAGGCCTGGAGGCTGCGGATGAATGAATAGAACTCGGGATCCGCCCCATGGGCCGATGCGTAGATCTGAGTCGCCTCCGCATCGCCCTGGCCCCGAGTAATCTCGGCCTTGGAACGGGCTTCAGCGACCAGCGTCCGCGCTTCGCGATCCGCCCGTGCCTGAATTTCTCGTGCCTCTCGCTCACCACGAGCCCGATACTCCCGGGAAATCGCCCGGCGCTGCTCGCGCATCTGATCGTAAGCAGCGGTTTTCGCTTCCATGGGAAGTTCCGTCCGATTGATCCGTACGTCGATGATCTCGATTCCCTTGGAGGCCATATTTGCGCTCACCGCCTCATCGAGTTCGTCCACGAGCATTGCCCGGGCAAGCAGCTCCTTGAGAGACAATCTGCCGACGGTGGCGCCCACGACCGACTTCAGCTGGCGCTGGATCACTCGCTCGGCGCCCGGAGTGCCTTGAGGAAAACTACGCCGAAAAAGCAGGGGGTCGATCACCCGCCAGATCGCATAGTAGTCAACGGCCAGTCGCTCGTTTTCGATCTGCATCTCCACGGGTTCGGCATCGAGAAATTGCAGCCGCTTGTCGATGGTCACCATTTCCTCAACGAGGGGGAGTCGCCAAGTCAATCCGGGCTCACTCAGACTCTCACGCCAGGGGGCCCCAAAGAGCAGAGGAATCTTGTATTCCCACTCGTTCACCACAACAGCCGGCCCGATGCCGAATTGACCGGCCCAGATGGTGCCAGCCGCCGCCCCAACCAAGAGCAAAAGGGAAAAAATCCACTTCATGGCTTCGCCTTCTCCGGCATACCCTGCCCGGCCATTCTGCCTGACCGAATCGGGATAAAGGGAAGGATCCGCGCTGCATCACCTTCGACAACAAATTTTTCGATGCCCGGCAGAACCTGCTCCATCGTCTCCATGTACAACCGCTGCCGCGTCACCTCGGGCGCCCGGCGGTATTCGGCGAGCAACAGCTCAAAGCGCTCGCTCTCACCTCGAGATTCCAGCACCTTCGCTTCTTTGTACGCCTCGGAGCTCTCGCGCATTTCTGTCGCTTCGGCTCTGGATCGCTCGAGGATCTCGGCCTGCTGCCCTCTCGCTTGGTTTATGAAGCGCTCCTCGTCCTGCTGCGCCGCAGCGACTTCGCTGAACGCCGCTCTCACAGAGGCCGGTGGGTTGACTTCCTGGAGGTTGATGCGCTCCACGTGAAAAGCCGGTGCATCGCCTTCCGCTTCAAAATAACCGTTGAGAGTTTCCACTAATAGCTCCTGAGAAAGCAACTCCACATCGTGCTTGCGCTTGATCAAAACCTCGTCCACGGTCATCCCGCCCACGACCTTCCGCACCGCGGACTGAGCCGCTTGGAATAGAATCAGGCTGGGCTCAACCATGCCGTACTCAAAGGAATACGGATCGTCCACCGTGTACTGGAGTTCGAAGCTGACGCTGACGATGTTCTTGTCCGCGGTCTGCATCAGCAGACCCTCGCGCTCGTCGTCCTCCGCTTCTCCTTGGCGAATCCCGAAGACCTCGGTCCGCTGACCTTGGGTATTGACGGCCTTGTCATACTCCAGAGGCTCAGGCCAGTGCCAGTTCCAGCCCTCTCGGCTCTCGATTTCGAGGTTCTTGCCCAAACGAAGGATCACCGCTTCCTCTCCCAGTTCGAGCTTGTAGAGACCGCTGCTGAGCCAGCCCAGAATCACGCCTAGGGCAAGCAGCCCCAGCACGAAGTTCGTCAGAGTTTTCGCCGCACCCCGTCGAATCTTCTCTCCATTCGAGGACTCGTTCCCACCGTTCTTGGCCAACTAGCGCTCCCTCGTATCTTCATCGTCAGTGCTGGTCGAGGTCACCACCGGCAAAGCCGCCGTGCCCTCAGACGCTCCGCCCAGAAACGGCTCGATCAGGTCAATGGGGAGGGGGAAGATAATCGTCGAACTGTTCGGCCCAGCGATCTCGACCAGGGTCTGCAGGTACCGGAGTTGAAGGCCCGCACTCTCGCTGGAAAGCGTTCGTGCAGCATCCGCAAGAACCTGGGCCGCGAGCAGTTCGCCATCGGCAAGGGTCACCTTCGCGCGCTTCTCTCGTTCCGCCTCGGCCTGTTTGGCCATGACCCGCTGCATGTCCTGGGGCAGATCGATCTGCTTGACCTCGACGGCTCTCACCTTGACGCCCCAGGGCTCCGTCTGCAGGTCGATAATCTCCTGCAACTTCAGGTTGATTCGATCCCGATCGGCAAGCAGCTCGTCGAGCTCCGCTTGGCCACAAACACTGCGGAGAGTGGTCTGGGCGAGCTGAGATGTTCCGTAGAGATAATTCTCCACCTGAATAATGGCTTTTTCAGGATGAAGAACCCGGAAGTAGAGAACCGCGTTCACCTTGACCGACACATTGTCTCGAGTAATGACTTCCTGGGAAGGCACGTCCATGACAATCTCGCGAAGGCCAATTCTAACCATCCGGTCAACGCCCGGAATGATCCAGCGAAGGCCGGCGGCTCGGATTGCGACGAAACGCCCAAGCCTAAAAATCACGCCTCGCTCATATTCGGTAATAATCCTCACGCCCGAAAAAAGTAAAGCCGCAAGTACACCAATCAAAATCAAAAGAAACATTCTGCTCTCCCCATTGCATTCACTTGCTTCGTTTCTCTCGCAAGGCCTATTTTCCCGTGGCGCGCCTTACACGGAGAGAAAGACCCTCCACCGAGGTGACCTCGACGGTCTCGCCCTCATCAATCAATTCCTGAGCTTCGCCCGTCCAATACTCGCCTCGGATAAATATTTTTCCACTGGGCGAGAGCGACGTAGCCGCCTTGCCCAGCATGCCAATCATCTCATCCACACCCGACTGCTGCTTAACTAGCAGACTCCGCCCCAGCGCAAAAACCATCAGTCCAGAAAATATTCCCAACCCCAACACCGCCGGGACCAGTACCGACCAGAAGGAAACCGACAAATCGCTCAGATCGGGTTGCTCAAAAACCATCGTACCCCCAAGCAGAAAACAGCCGATGCCAGCGGCAAAGAGCAGGCCGAACGAGGTCACGAATATCTCCGCAACAAGTAGACCTAAGCCCGCGAGCATGAGTATCAGTCCCACCCAGTCGAAGGGGAGAATCTGGAGCGCGATACCCGTCAAAATTAGGCAAGCCGCTCCGGCAACCCCTGGCACAATAAGGCCCGGGTTATTGAACTCGATATACAGTCCCATCATTCCGCCGAGCATCAGGATGACGGCCACATTGGGGTCCGAGAGAAAGTTGAAGATCTCCTGGAGCAGGCTCATTTCGAGGTTCTTAACCGGCACGCCCTTCAGCGCCAGGGTCACGACACCACCGGGCATCTCGAGCTCCCTGCCCTCGACCAACGCCAACAACTCACTGCGATCCGCAGCTACGAAGTCGATCACACCCAACTCACGGGCTTGCTCGGCATCCACGGCCACTGAATCTCGAACCGCATCAACGACCCACTCGACATTTCTCTTCCGGTGCTTCGCGATGGATTCAACGTAGGAGGCCAACAGGTTCTCGGCCTTTTCCATCGAGACATCTCGGGCAGCCCCCTCTCCGTCTTCCCCCACTGGAGCCCCGCCGCCTCCCCCTATCGAGACCGGGTGGGCGGCCCCGATAGAGCTGCCGGGCGTCATGGCTGCCAGATTCGCCGCGATGGTCAGGAACATCCCTGCCGATGCTGCCCAGGCGCCCCGGGGCGTCACATAGACAATCGTGGGGACCTCCGAGTTGAGCATCGCCTTGATGATGTCCTGGCTCGAAGAAACCAATCCACCGGGAGTATCCAGTTCGATCAGCAGGGCAGCCGCGCCATCCGCCTCGCTGGTTCGGATCGCCTGGATCAGGTAATCCGCCGATGCCGGATTGATCGAGCCCTCGATGGTGATCACGTTGAGATGTCCGGCGGCTCCAGCCAGCCCGCAGGACAGGAACACCAGCGCGGCGCCCAACAGACCCTTACCGAGAGCCCTCAGAGTCCTTGCTTTTTTCCCGCGCACTTTTCCCCCTGGGTTTCGAGAGTTCATTGCGATCAACAGGGCTTCTCGTTCCTGAGCTTTTCAACTCGGTCGAGTATCTGCGCTGCAATTTCTCGCTTGCTCAGGAGCGGGATCTCTTCGACCTCACCGTCTGGGGTGACGAGGTAAACTGAATTGGTATCCACATTGAAGCCAGCATCCGCTCGCGAGATATCATTGGCAACCAGCAAATCGCATCCCTTTTTCTTGATCTTGCGGAGTGCGGACTGAACCACATCCTCGCTCTCCGCCGCGAAGCCCACCACGAGTCGGCTCCCCTTCGCGGCCGATATCTCAGCCAGAATGTCCGGATTTTGCACCAACCGCAAAGTAATCCCGGCCTGTGGGCCCAGTGACTCCTTCTTGATCTTTTTTTCCTCGCGCACCTCGGGCCTAAAATCCGCCACCGCCGCCGCTTTGATCACAATGCTCGCCGAATTCAGCTTCGCCAGAACCACATCACGCATTTCGAGCGCCGACTCGACATCCACGCGTTCCACGCCGGCAGGGGTAGGCAGCGCTGTCACACCGGCCACCAGGCACACCTTGGCCCCACGACTCACCGCTTCCTCGGCCAAGGCAAAGCCCATTTTCCCTGAAGAGCGATTCGTAATGCTTCTCACCGCGTCGATGGCCTCGGAAGTTCCTCCAGCCGTGATCAAAAAGGTCTCGTCTGCGAGACTCTTGGAGCCCAGCAAAACCGTCACCTGAGCCACGATCTCTTCGGGTTCGGCCATGCGGCCCTCGCCCTCCCAGCCACAGGCCAATTCACCGACCCCCGGCCCGACGAAGTTCACCCCTCGTCCATGAAGCAGTTCGAGATTGGCCTGAGTGGCCGGGTGGTTCCACATGTTGACGTTCATCGCGGGCGCCACCAAAATCGGGGCCTGGGTGGCGAGCAGAACAGCCCCCACCAGATCCTCGGCCAAACCGTGGCTCATGCGCCCAAGCACGTTGGCGGTGGCCGGGGCGACGATGACGAGATCGGCCCAATCCGCCAGCCGGATATGGTCGATCTCTCCTTCTTCAGAGGGGTCAAACAGATCCTGCCGAACCGTGGCACCGGTCAGTACCTGCAATGACAATGGGGCTACGAACCGAGCCGCTGCCGAGGTGATCGCGCAGCGAACCTCGTGTCCCTCACGCTGAAGTTGACGGACTAGTTCGGGGACTTTGTAGGCCGCAATCCCTCCCGTGACGGTGAGAAGAATGCGCCGAGGTTCCATGGTCAAAGGTCATCTCCTCGAGGTCCTCGGGGCCGACTGTCCTGGCTCGACCAAGCTTTCGTGCCGGGGTCATCCCAGATTTCGGCCACCCTCGCCCCAACCTCGATCTTCAGTAGGTTCCCAATGGTACCGGAACCGGTTGTCCTCGTCCAAAGCCGGGCCTTCACCACTGGAGCCCAGCCCAGGCACAGCTCAGTGCCATCAAATCTCGGTGATCTTCCGCTTGAGAGAGTCCTCAACGAGGGGGGGAACAAAATCCGCCACGCTCGCACCGAATCGGGCCAACTCCTTGAGCCGTGACGAACTCACGTAAATGTAGTCCAGGCTTGAAGCCAGGAAAACAATTTCCACCGACGGTTCCAGGTGCCGATTCATCAGAGCCATCTCGAACTCATACTCGAAATCCGACATAGCGCGCAGACCGCGAAGAATCGCGCAGGCCCCCAGATTCCGCGCGTGTTCAACGACAAGACCCTCAAAACTGTCGATCCGAACACCTTTGGTCTCCGCGAAAATACCGCTGAGCATTTCAAGCTTCTCTTCCAGGCTGAACAAGCCCGACTTGCTGACATTGTTCGCCACCGCCACCACGACTTCGTCGAACATGCCCCGCGCACGGTGAATCAGATCCAGGTGACCATTGGTCACTGGATCAAACGATCCCGGAAACAGCGCAACCTTCGGTCGTCGAACATCTTCACCCATAGCCTGTCCTTCCCCATCAATCATTGCAGCAACCCACTCGCCTTGAATCAAACCCACTACACAAAATTCGCGTACAACCAATAGACCGCCGTGTCTCCGTAGTGACGCATTTTATCCAGCGCCAAGCCCGGAACGCTCGGCAGAGAGTGGCGCTTCGGGCCCTCGACTACCACCATCGCGCCCTCACGCAGAATATTGCAGGTCAACAGTGATTCGAGAACCTCGGAAGCTTCGTTCAGGTCTGCGTAAGGGGGATCGAGAAAAACAAGGTCAAAGGCTTTTCCCTC
>CAWVXN010000045.1:0-11761 GCA_963933695.1 uncultured Myxococcales bacterium
GGTGCGGATACCGGGGTCTACCTGTTGGACAAACTTGATGGCCTCCATCAAGAACTGGGCTTTGCGGCTTATACGGCGGGCAAAAAAAGCACGATTGATGTCTTCTTTATCACCGCCGCCCTGATGGTGGGCACGGCTGGATTGCCCCATGTGATCATTCGCTTTTTTACGGTGCCGAGGGTTCGGGACGCCCGACTGTCCGCCGGTTACGCACTCTTTTTCATTGCCCTCCTCTACACAACGGCGCCGGCGGTGGCGGCCTTTGCCCGGACAAATCTGATCGAGACAGTCCAGAACCAGCCTTACCGGGATATGCCCGAGTGGTTCCGCAACTGGGAAAATACCGGCTTGCTGGCCTGGCGGGACAAGAACGGCGATGGCCGAATCCAGTACGCGCCGGGGGAAGCCTTCGGGAAAATCCCGGGGCAAAGCAGTCTGAAGCTCATCCCCCAGGAGCATCTGGGCAATCTGGGTGAGCCGGTTTTCGACAACCCGCCGGGCAAGGGCTCGAATGAACTCTATGTGGACCGGGACATCATGGTGCTCGCCAATCCCGAGATCGCGCGTCTGCCCAATTGGGTAATCGCCTTGGTGGCTGCGGGCGGTCTGGCGGCGGCGCTCTCGACAGCCGCTGGACTGCTGCTGGTGATTTCTGCGTCGATCTCCCATGACCTTCTCAAAAATATTCTGATGCCGAAGATCAGCGAAAAGCAGGAACTTCTTTACGCGCGAATTTCCGCGGGCGTTGCCGTCTGCATCGCGGGCTATTTCGGGATCAACCCGCCGGGCTTCGTCGCCCAGGTGGTGGCCTTTGCGTTTGGACTTGCGGCGGCCTCTTTCTTCCCGGCCATTGTGCTCGGAATTTTTTCAAAACGCATGAATCGCGAGGGTGCTGTGACGGGCATGGTGGTGGGGATTGTTTTCACCGCGGCCTACATCATTTATTTCAAGTTCATCAATCCCGATGCGAATAACAGCGCTCACTGGCTCTTTGGAATTTCGCCCGAAGGAATCGGAACCGTGGGGATGTTGCTCAATTTTGGAGTCTCGATCCTCATCGCGCGCTTCACCCCTCCACCTCCTCTCGAAGTTCAGGAACTGGTGGAGACGATTCGCGTACCGCGTTCGGCCTGAACGCATCGCGCCTGGATCACGAAAGGCTTGATCATGGCCCATTTGAAGTCCCCCGAACTCGCACCGGAACTTACCCAAGGGCTGCTTGAATCCTTGGCCTCCTGGGATCCGCGCGCTTCGGTTCCCCTCGCGCTCAATTTCATGCGAAACGGCGACGAAGCCGCACTGGAGGGTTTCGACACCCTGGCGCGCAGCAATCCCGTGGCCGAAGAAATGCTGAAAGAGCGTTATCTGAGCCCAGTCCCCGACACGGACTATCTCGCGTCTCTGGCCGAAGGAAGCCTTGGCCGGGAGTTCGCTCGTTATCTGTGCGACAACAATCTCGATGTAAACCTGCTCCGCGAGTCGGCCTTCATCGAAGCCCACTCTGCCCGGGGCGAAGACGTGGGCTATCTGGCTGAGCGGGGGTTTCAATTGCATGACCTCTTCCACGTACTGACCGGCTTCGATACGACGCCTTTGGGAGAAGTGCGTGTGGTCAGCTTTACCGTTGCACAGATTCCCGCACCGTATCCCGCCATGATCATTGCGACCCGACCGCTTCAAATGGTGCTCTACAAGCCCGAACTCCTTCCGGTGGTAATGGATGCCGTTACGGAAGGCTGGGCCCTCGGCCGTCGCGCGAAGCCCCTGATGGCCGTTCACTGGGAGGAGTACTGGACGCGCCCCCTGGCCGAGTTGCGCGAGGAGTACGGTCTCCTTTGACCCGTGTGCCCGGGGAGAGATCGGAATCGGCCTTGGTGAAGGCGCTTGCTCCGGGTTACAGCATCGATCGACCGAAGCCCTCTGAATTCGCCGAACTGATCCGGATCGAAAGGGCTGCGGGAGAACTCTTCTCGGCGGAAGACCTGCCCCCTTCAGTTCTCGAAGAGGGGCTTTCTCGACGCTATTTCGAGGAGACCTTCTCGGCCGGCCGTCTCTGGGTCGTGCGCACCGGGGGGCAGCCGGTGGGGTTCGCGGCGGCGATCCTGCTCGACGGATCGGCGCATCTTCAAGAACTCAATGTGCTGCCCGCGCACGGTCGGCGCGGACTCGGACGTGCGCTGGTTCATCACGTGGCCCGCTGGGCGGTATCCGAGGGTTTTGCTTCTTTGTCCCTCACCACGTTTCGCCACGTTGTCTGGAACGCGCCCTTCTATGCGGGTATTGGTTTCGTTCCGATCTCTGCCGAAAACCAGGGACCCGAAATGCGGGAAACCTTGGCGAAGGAAGCGGAGAGGGGCTTCGACCCAGCCAATCGTGTGGGTATGCGGTGGACTTTCGGTTTTAGGGAGCGGGCAGCGGACCGAACCAATTCGAGATAATGACTTTGACGCGATCGCGAACGGCTTCGCGTTCGGATTCGTCGACATCGCTGATCAACAGTACGAAATCTTCGAGGGCAGCCCAACCGAGTTGAAGTGCTGCCACCGCGGCAAATTGCGCTTTGAAATCGAGATCGGTCTCGGGGATTTCCAGGCGGGTCATCAGGGTTGCGAGCGCACGCCGGGGGACGGAAATGCCTTCCTCCACCTCGAGGCCCGCGAGTTCCAGGTCGCCCTCCATCACGCATTGGCAGATGGCTCGCCAGTACTGGGGGTCCTCGGCGATTTGCAGGGCTCGGGGGATCGAACCGTCTACCGAGTTCTCGGTGGCATGGGCCAGATGGATCGAGGCCAAATGATGCATGGCGGCTTTGAGTAGGCCTCTTTTTCCTCCGAAGTAGTGATGGATCTGGCCGTGGTTGACCCCGGCGACTCGCGCTACTTCGCGCACCGAGACGGCACTCGGTCCGGCCTCGGCTAGGGCGCCGGCCGTCGCCTCGACCAGGGCACGGCGAACCGCATCGCCTCCTCGAACCGGGCGGGAATCGCACTTTGAGTTTTTTGCGTTGGGGACCACGATTTCCTCCCCTGGAGAGGGCTCAATATCATTCTAGACAAATGTCTAATAAATGCTAGAAACTCCACTCGATCGGCAAAGACCGCAGCTCAAGCGTTTCTGATGCCGCATTCCGGGAGGACACCCAGCATGAGACTGATCACGTTTACCGCGAGCGGAACGACTCGCATCGGAGTTCTTGATGGCGAAGAGGTCGTCGATCTTCAGGCGGCTGCGCCCGACTTGCCCACAGAGATGGTCGCTTTTCTCGAGGCCGGCGATGCCGCTCTCGAGGGAGCGCGCGCCGCTCAGGCTGCCGGGGGTTCGCGCCTCGCCCTGACCGATGTGAGCCTAGAGTCGCCCATTTTGCGACCTCCGAAGATTTTGGCCGTGGGTCTTAACTATGCGGACCACGTGGCGGAAGCCGGCATGGAGACTCCCAAGTTCCCCATGATTTTCAACAAGCAGTCCACGGCGGCCCACCCGCCTCATGCCCCCTTCCACCTCCCTCGGGCGTCCGGTGCTCTGGACTACGAGGGTGAACTGGCCATGGTGATTGGCAAGCGTTGCCGTCACGTGCCTAAGGAGCGCGCCCACGAAGTCATCGCGGGCTTTATGATTTGCAACGATGTCTCGGTGCGAGATTGGCAGATCCGTGTGCCCACTTTCACCATGGGCAAGTCGTTTGACACCCACTGTCCGTTGGGGCCGGCGATCGTGACCTCGGACGAGGTTTCGGATCCCCACTCCCTGGACGTGCGCACCTGGGTGAACGGTGAACTCCGTCAGTCGAGTAACACCAAGCACCTTATTTTTGACTGCCACACCCTGATCGAACATCTCTCCACGGCCTTTACCCTTGAGCCGGGTGACGTGATCCCGACTGGCACCCCGGGTGGTGTCGGCGCTGTCATGAAGCCACCGAAATTTCTGGTGGCCGGCGACGTGGTGAAAATTGCCATCTCGGGGCTGGGCGAAATTGAAAACTCGGTGATCGCCGAGCCCGAAAGCACGGCTCGCATCGGATGACATCCGGCGCGTGGGTTCTGGTCGTCAGAGAGGTTGCTCTGAGCAAGGCGGTTCCGGTCGCCAGCTAGCGGTCCGTCGACGGAATTCCGCTGGCTGCGACCAGGGCCGCACGAAAGCCGATGGGGTCGCGTAGGGGAGATCTCCGCAGGACCTCAACTTCTTCGGCGCTGTAACGGGGTTCAACAGCCAGGCCCGAATACTGGGCGAGCACCCAGTTGAGTAGCCGGGCGATTCGGTCCGGGGAGAGCGGTGCCTGGGCGACACCCGGGACGCGCACCAGGTACTCGCGTCCACCGGGAAGGGCAAGCAGGGGGGCGAGTTCCCGAAGCGAGGGGACCAGGCCTGGGGTGCCCCCACCCTCTGCGGTATGGCAGGCCGAGCAGTGCAGGGCGTAGTCCTCGGCGACCCCCGGGCCCGCCGGCTTGGCTTCGCCCGCTTGGACCGGGCCGGCGAGTGGCCCTATCAGGGCGATCGCCAGAATCGGGCCGAGAAGCTTCATCGCTCGGGTTGTTGCTCACTGGCGAGTCCGACCACCAGGGCGACCGAACAGTGGTATGCCTGGCTACTTGCACCGCCGCACCAGTTGATATCGTTGGCGCGGTACCAGTGGTAGTCGGGCCGCTCGCCCTCGTTCCGGTTGCATGAACAACGCCCGCAAAAGCCCTTCCCGCAGCAATCGTTGTAGGAGATCATGTAGTGCTGGTCGTCGGCGGGATTGAGGCATGTGCCGATCCAGGTTACGGGGCTTGATGAGGTTCCGGGCGGGCAGGCTGTCGCGCTTCCACCGCAGCACGCGCACAGGAAGCCGTCGATGGCACAGTGTCGCCAATACTCGCAGCTTCCGGGATCTCCCTCCGGCCCTTCGACTTCGTCGGGCAGCTTCCGAGGTTCATTGCTCGCGCGAGCGACGGGCAAAATGGGAACCATTGAGGCTCCTATGAGCCCCGCCGAGAACCGCCCAACTCGGGCTAGGAAACTGCGTCGTCCCGAGCGCCGCGCCAGCCCCCGGGCCGAATCTTCAAGCCAACGATCAAGTCGACTCATCTTCGAACCTCCAAGTGGACCACCGAATCTTCCGATGGCTCCTTCTGTGCGATGAATTGCTGGATTGAGCCGGCCCCGAGTTCATGGGCCAGGAAAAGGCTTTCGAGGTGTTCGCGGGTGTTCACGATCCCCTTGGCACGAACGATTCCGGCGTCATCTATCAGGATGGCTGTGGGCAGCTTGGAGACGGCGAAGGCCAATCCCAATTCTCTTGAGAGAACATAGAGTTGATCGCCGAGTTTCTTAGCCGCACGAAAGCTTCGGTGCTCTTCGGGGTCTCCATCGCTGGCCAGTACAAGGCGAAGCCCCGGAGCTTCATCCCTGGTTACTCGGAGCAGGGTGGGCAGCAGGGTTTCGCAAACCGGGCATGTGGGGGAAAGGAAAAAGAGCAGGGTGCGGACCCCCGGAGAGGGGCCTCCCAGATCCAGTGGCTGCCCCGAGAGATCGGTGAGTGCGTGGTGGGGCGCGGCGTCCCCCACCTCGGGGCCGCGTTCCTGAGCGAGTGCTCCCATGGGGGCCAACCGCTCATGGAGCAACCCGATCTGCCGCGTGAGCGCCATCACGATGATTCCGAGGACCAGCAAAGCGATCCAGAGAAGGCTATTCGAAACGACGAGGGCATCGGTCATGAACTTTCCCCGAGGCCCGATTCGGATCCGCCCGCGCGGGCGAGCTCGTGGCCGGCCAGCCATAGAAGGGAGGCCATGGCGAGGCCAGCGGCAATGGAAATGGAATCGAGCCATCCCAGGGGCCGACCGTTGGAGGGGGCCATCAAAAGCAGAAGGGGCAAGAGCCCGAGGCTCGCGTTTCGCACCAGCAACCAGCCGCTGATGGTCTGACGGCTTTGGCCGAATCCGTTGCAACCGCAATCGATGTGTCGCCGACCCCGGGCCAAGTTGACCCCGATCGCTCCGCTGTAGACGGCTAGTAGCCCAAGGGCTCCGAGTGGGCCTAAGGGGTCGAGGCCGGGCACGAGCAGGCAGACTGCGACGGCAGCTTCGCCCAAGGCGAGGAACTTGGCTCCAAGGGCCGAAGCCCAGTCGGGAAGGATGCGGTAGTCCCGAACTGTGCTGGCAAAGTCTGAAAAGTCGCGCGCCTTGTGAAGGGCCGCGCTGAAGAAGAGGCTGGCGAGGCCGAGTCGGGCCAGCACCCAGAAAACCGAGTCGAGCCCATCGGAAAAGGGATTCATCGGGGCACCACCAGCCGATTGCCTGACAATCCGATTTCCGGGATATCGCGCAGGTGCGCGCCGGTCTGGGCATCGAGGACCGTCATGACGGGGAGGCCCGAATTGCGAAGGAGTAGCAGCGGGGTGGCGTCCTGGGTGACGGCAACCGTGTCGGCCCCAGTGGCCGGGATAAACTGTTGGAGGAGCCAACCCGAAAAGCCTCCGTCCAACCCGAGCATGCCCGCAAGGGAAGCTGCATCCATGTTGGGCACGGCAAAGCGACTCGTACGCTGACGACTCGCGAGATCAAAAACCCACACTTCAGGGCCGGGATCCTTATGGGTGCCCGAGCCGCCTTGGTGGAACATGACGTAGAGACGCTCAAGGTCTCGATGAACGGCGGTGAGTTGTCGACCCCCCGGTCGCCAACCGTCCTCCCTTTCGGCTTCGCCTACTCCGGACCAAGAGCGTGTCCCGGGCGGGGAATGGTCAAAGTCCACTTCGTGGATGACCCCCGCGAAAGAAACGAAAAACCAGCGATTTTCGATGCGCGCGCCGTTCATCATGATCGGATCCTCGACCGCATCGAAAAAGGGCGCGGTGGAGTCCGAATCGGTCGCGTTGCCCTCGGCGTCAAACGTGAACTGCTGCATGGAACCGTCGCCGCAGAGGGTTGCAAAGCTTTGCGCGCCGGTGGCGTAGACCCCCGCACAGCCGCCGGTTGGAATCGAATCGAGGTAGGTTCGCGACTCAAGGTCGATGATCGAGACCGACTGACTGGGGAATTGGTTGTAGAGGACGAGGCTTCGGTTGCCGTCGAGCAGGGTCGAGTAAGCGAGATTGGCGGCGCTCTCGGCAGACTGGGTGGGGACGATGATTTGGCCCTTTGCGCTCAGGGTCGTCGCGTCGTAGACCGTGACAAAATCCGTTCGCTTGCCCCGATATCCCCATTCGTACCTCGCCTCGACGACATAGTACTCGCTTCGCGAGATCGAGAAGAGGGGCGGCTTCGGGAACGCCCCCAGAGCGTGATCCACTGAGCCCAGCATTTTTCCACTCTCGGCGTCGAAGATCTGGCTATGGCGGAAGATAATATCCGTTACCCATACCCAGTGCGGTTCGGTCGGGCCGAGTACGGTGGCTCCGAGTTCGTCGAAAGGCCCGGGATCCGGTCCCTCCTCGGCCCATGCAGTTCCTCCTCCGAGGACTAGGAGCAATAGAAAAGACGCAATCGCTCGTCTCATGGGTGCCTCGTGAATTCTCGGGTCGAGTGTGGGTGCGCGAAAATAGAACCGGCTCCTGGGGCGGGAGGGCTTGAGTGGTTTCGCTCGAGTCCGAAGGGAAACACCGACGGGAAATTGTTACTTAGAGATACTCAGCCAACTGGCCCGCGATTTCTTCGGGTGTCGTGGTCGGGCCGAACCGGGCAATTACCTCTCCCTTTTTTCCGACCAGGAATTTCGTGAAATTCCAGCCGATGTCTTCCTTGCCTTCTTCATCTGGGTTGCCTGACTTGAGAAATTGGTAGAGGGCGGAGGCGCCCTTCCCGTTCACTTCGATTTTGGCAAACATCGGAAAGGATGCATCGAATTTCGATTGAACGAATTCGAGTATTTCCTCGTGGGTGCCCGGCTCCTGACCCCCAAACTGGTTGCAGGGAAAGGCTAGAACCGTAAAACCATCGTTCTTGTTTTCTTCGTGCAGTGTACGCAGACCTGCGTACTGGGGAGTGAGGCCTCACTTACTCGCGACGTTAACGATCAGGCAGATGCGGCCTTCGTAGCTCGAGAGCTCAATGCTCTCGCCGGTGATGGAAGTCATCTCGAAATCATGAATGCTGGCCATGGTGTTCTCCTCTGTGGGGTTCAGAAAATCTAGCACCGGGCCGGCCGAATGCCGCTCATTGGAAATCTTCAGGAAACTGGGGCTATCGTCTGCTTTGAGGAGAAACCCATGAAAAACCTATTGCTCCAATTAGTTCTTTTACTGGCCGTTTCGGCCACCGTCGGGGCGAACGAAGTGACCTATGTGCTCCAGACCCCCGGTGTCGTCTGAGGAGGCAGTTCAGCGAGGGCCCGTGCGGCCGTCGAATCCTTGGATACTGTAGACGCGGTTTCAACGGACATGAAGACCCATACGGTGAAGGTGAGCTTCGATGACGAGAGCGCTTCGCTGGATGATGTTCTGAGCGCTCTGAGCGGGGCGGGCTACACGGTTCCTCGTTACACAAAGGTGTCGGGCAAAGAATGACGCGTGCTGCCCAGCACCCGGTGGCGTATCCGCTCTGGGTGACCGTGCGGGTGCTCATTCTGGGCTGCGTGCTGGGCTGCGATCCAACTCAGGGGCAGTGTCCGACCCCCCGTTGATCTTTCCCGTGCACCAATGGTGGTGCAGTGTAAAACCAGTCGAGGTGGTGCAGATGGATCAATTTGACCCATGGAGTGCAGGGTTCTGGCTGAGGGTGGGGATCGCCGTTCTTTCCGGTGGTGTAATCGGGGTCGAGCGGCAGATGCGCGGAAAGCCCGTGGGTGTTCGTACGAGCATCCTGATCTGTCTGGGCACTTCAATTTTCGTCGAACTCGGAGGTCTTTCGGACAGCGAACACGCGGATCCCACTCGGGTATTGGGGCAGGTTGTCACCGGCGTCGGTTTTTTGGGTGCGGGGGTCATTATTTCCCGGGGTGGGGTTGTGACCGGTGTCACCACAGCGGCGGTGATCTGGATTCTGGCTGCCATTGGCGCGTGTATTGGTCTGGGCTTTTACGCTGGGGCGATCGCCTTTGCCTTGATCACAGTGAGCTTGCTGACTGGGGTCGGATTGCTCGAAGCTGGCTTTGAGCGACTGCGAACCGGGGTCTACTCCGAGGAAGATAATTCCGACCTGGATCCGAAATGAGCGGGGGGCTCCGTTTGGCATGACGAGATCGGTCGAATGGTTTCGGATTGGCACCGCCGGGATTTGGCGCGATCAGCTAAGAACGCGGACGCCAAGGCTTTGGGGGCCGCGGAGGGTGGTGCCGCGCGGACGCGCCTGAACTTCATCGACGAGTTCGATCTTCGGATAACGATCGAGGATCGCCTGGGCAGCGATACGGATGTTGGCCCGGGCCATGTGGAGCCCGGGGCACGAATGCGAACCGAGCCCGAAGGTGAGCTTGTCCCGGGTCCGCCGATCGGGATCGAAGCGGTCGGGGTCGTCGAAAAGTGCAGGGTCCCGGTTGGCCGCAGAAATGGCAAAGAGCACCTGGGATTCGGGCGGAATGGAGACGCCGCCGAGAGTCGTTCCCGTCAGGCAGAGTCGGGGCAAGAGCGCGACCGGAGGCTCCCAGCGGAGGAGTTCTTCGCACGCCAGACCTAGCCGATCGGGGTTTTCCCGCACGGCCTGCAATTCTTCGGGATGGCTCAGCAGCGCGTAAAGAAGATTTCCCAGGGCATCGTGGGTCGTCGTCCCCCCGGCAGAGAAAAGAAGCCGAATATGCGAGAGCACTTCTTCCTCACTGAGGCGCTGGCCGTTTACTTCTGCCTGGAGGAGGCCACTGAGCACGTCCTCTTGTGGATGCTTCCTTCGCTGCCCGATCACCGGCCGCATGTAGTCGCTGAACTGGCGGGCCGCTTTCGCGTCGAAACGAAGGATGCCCAGAGCCCAGCCGACGAATTCGTCTTCCCTTTCGGTGGGAATACCCAGGACGCGAGAAATCATTCGGAACGGAAAGTGGGCGACAAAAGCATCCATCAGATCCAATTCGCCTGACTGGGGGAGCGCTGCCAACATTTCCTGGGCGAGTTCGGCGAGACCGCTGGCCTCCATTCGGTCCACCGCCCGGGAGCGGAAGGCTGGGGTCGCGAGCCTTCGATAGAGCAAATGCTCGGCGCCCTCCATGCTCTCGAATGTCCGGCCCTGGGTCGGCTCGATGACTCGTCGATACCATTCGCCCGCCGGGAAGGCGGCTTCATCGCGGAAGGCCAGGCTGAGAGCCTCGTGACCAGCGATCAGCCAGCAAGGCCGCCCGCCCATGAGCACTTGGCTGACCGGCGCCTCCTGGCGAAGGCGGGCAAGCACCCGGTGTAGTGCCTGCCCCGGTAACGCGTCTCGCCCGAAATCGGGCGTTGCGGATCGATCGACCCCGCTCATGGGACATAGACTCCAAGACTTGGGAATTGAATGGGAAATCTACCGCTTAGAGATGGTCTGAACTTCAAGGGATTGCACTCCGGGGGGATTGGATCCCCCGCTCGCCCGCCCTCCCCCGATCGCCGGGAAGGCTCTCGATACTGGACTCTATCTCCGGCCCGCTCGCAACAACAGGCGTGGTTCGGGTGAAGCCGTTCTAACAAAGGAAAACTAGAGCCCCGGCCAGCGAACCCGCGGACCCCGGGGCTAGTCTCTGGGGGCAGGCACACAGGAGTCTCGGTGGATTCGATTCGGCAGCGCGCGGCAGACACAAAGACATCGCCAGACGTTGCCCCGGGCCGCGATGACTCATGAAAGAGGTGAGCGCGAGTATTGGTCTTGAGTGGCGGCTTGGATAGCGATCGCACTGATTGTTTAGCCAGTGATCGCTCCGTCGCTGAATCCACCCGCAACGAAAAAAAAGATCGAGCAATATAGGTTGAGATGAATTCAAATTTTTAAAAACTCGTTACTCCGATTTGTCTGACGACGATTCGCCGAACGAGTCCTACTGGAGCGCTTTCTTGGATTTTTGTATCGCTGTCGCGTATTGCGAGCCCGACGATCTTTGTGAAATCGCTGAAGCGGCGGAGTCGGCGGGTTTCGGCGGGATCGTGGTGTCGGATCATGTTATTCATCCGGGCACCCTGGAGACTCGGTATCCCTACACCGCCGATGGCTTGCCGCGGTGGGAACCGAATACGCCCTGGCCCGATCCCCTGATCGCGGTGACCGCCATGGCGGCAGTGACCCAGAGGATCCGTTTCATTACCAGCGTGCTCGTGCTCACCCTCCGGCACCCGATCCTCGCCGCCAAAAGCGTGGCCACGGCGTCGGTTTTCTCCCAGGGTCGACTCACTCTGGGAGTCGGCGCCGGATGGATGCGAGAAGAATTCCAGGCTCTTGATCAACCTTTTGAAACCCGAGGCCGGCGCCTAGCCGAATCGATCGAAGTTCTCCGTGCGCTCCTGACCGGACGCATGGTCGAGCACCGCGGCGAGTTCTACGATTTCGGTCCCGTTCAAATGAATCCGGTACCCAGGGAGCGTGTGCCCATCTATGGAGGCGGGGTTTCCGAGCGAGCGCTTCGCCGGGCTGCGACGCTCTGCGACGGTTGGGCGTCGGAAATTCAGACACGGGATGAACTCGACGAGATTCTGGATCGGCTGCACGCATTCAGGGCTAATTCGAGTCTGGCGGATGAACCCTTCGGCATCTGCGCTGCACTTCGCGATGTGTATGACCTTGACGGATACCGAGCAATGAAAGAGCGCGGCGTGACTGAACTGATCACGGTGCCTTGGCTTTTTTATGGCGACGGGCAGCAATCGCGTCAGGCCAAGTGCGATGGAATA
>CAWVXN010000046.1:0-11690 GCA_963933695.1 uncultured Myxococcales bacterium
CCACAAATTTCCGTGGGGCTGGTATACGCGAAGCGATCTGAAAAAACAGATCAAGGAGTTCGACCCGGATTGCATGTCGATCCATATGGCTTATCCCACGGGCTACTATCTCGATAGCCTGATACCTGGCTGTCCCTATGTGATCACGTGCCATGGCGGAGATCTCACCAAGTTTGACTGGGGCTTCAGGCAGAAATACGAAATTGAGTCTGTTTTGCGGAGTGCTCTCGAGAATTGCAGCGGGGCGATTGCGATCAGTTCGTTTGCCCGGCGGCTGATGGAGGAAATCGGTGTAAGCCAGGATCAGATCGTCGATATTCCAAACGGCGTCGATCTCGAAAGGTTTCGTTGCGCAAGCCAGTTTGTTCTAAAGAGTCACTTCAATCTGGATCAAAGCAAGCGCGTCATCTTGAGCGTCGGCCGAGAGCACCCGCAGAAAGCCTATGCTGCGGGTATTCGGGCATTTTCTGCGGTGGCCGAGAAGTTTCCGGAAGCGCATTATTTGCTGGTCGGGAAAGGTACGGCGGCAAACCAGGACCTGTGCGATGAGCTCAATATTAGTGACCGTGTCACGTTCTGTGAAGGTCTATACGGAGAGGACCTGGTCGGCGTTTATCAACAAGCCGATCTCTTTTTTTCCCCGTCCATTTGGGAAATGATGCCATTGGTTGTTCTAGAAGCGATGGCTGCTGGCCGGCCGGCGGTGGTGACAAATATCAGTGGGAGTCAGGATCTAGTCCGCTCGGGGGAAAATGGATTGGTCGTTGAAGCCGGTGATATTGCGGGCATGAGCCAAGCTCTGGGCAAACTTTTGGATGATGCCAATCTCCGAGAATCCTTTTCTCGATCGATGCTGGAGTCTGCGGAGGGATATTCGTGGGACCGAATCAGCCGGCTTTATCTAGGGGCGTGCTTCGGTCAAGATTGATTCGGGATGAGAGAAAAGGGATTCTTGCAGGATTTTGAGCCCTCTGGAAATGACGGATGCGACACTTTTCATTGGCAGAGTCCCCACTTACGCGCTTGAAAATCAGACCTGGGTCCAGAGGACGTGACTACTTTTCGGGTAGGCAAAATCCATGATCATCCAATCCATTGAGGGGTTTCCAAATTCGCCATGATCTATGTCGTTCTCGGGATGCATAAATCTGGAACAAGCCTTGTCTCCCAGACTCTTCATCGCTCGGGGATCGATATGGGCGATGGTTTTGAGGAGGCGGGGAGCTATGACGCAGGCAATCAGTGGGAGAGACGGGAAGCCTTCCTGATCAATCTCGACCTTATGCGGTGCACCGAGAGTGAGTACTTCAGCCTGGATCACTACCGCGCCATTGAGAGCGAGCTGCCAAAGCCTCAAGAAGTCGCCATGAGAGAGATGGTTCAGAAATGCGAATCCGCTGGGGGAGATTGGGGCTTCAAAGAGCCGCTTACCTGCCTCACGTATCCTCTTTGGAGGCGAGTCTTGCCCCCGCATAAGGTCGTGGCTGTATACCGCAGCCCCTTGGAAGTCATCAATCATTATAAAGCTACGCCTCGCCGGCCCGGTCTTGCATGGCGGGGATTACGAGCGTGGTCGAACTACAACCAAGGCATGATCAACGCTGTCCGTGCGAGTGGAGCTGATTCCCTGACAGTTCGTTATGAAGAACTGATGAGGGGCCCCGACGACTTTCGACGCCTCGAAGAGTTTGTGGGTCGGGATCTCGTTGACGCACGAGTTCCCGGTCAATATCGGGCTGTGCCTTCCAACCCACTTTTCGCACCGCTGGACAAGCTGATGGGGCTCTCACTCACAGAGCGGCCGTCAAGGGTTTTTTGCGAACTCGAGGGAATGCGGGCTGCGTCGCTGGAGACCAGAGGAGATGGCTCGGTGCGACCCGAAGACAGCTAGAGTAGGATCCGCGTCTCAATTAAAGGCGCCGATCAAAGGCACCAATATCAAAGGCACCAATATCAAAAGCACTAATATCAAAGGCACCGATATCAAAGGCACCGATGGACCCAGATAAGATGGGATACCGACTAGAGTACTGGAGAGTGCGATGAAGGTTCTTGTGACCGGTGCGGCAGGTTTCATCGGTTCTTCTCTCTCGCTTCGTCTTCTCGAGAGGGGTGACGAGGTTGTTGGAGTTGACAACCTGAACGACTACTACGATGTCAGCTTGAAGCATTCAAGGCTTGAACGAATCGCGGGGCACAAGGGCTTCGTGGACCTGCGCTTTGATATTGAAGACGGTGACAGTCTTTCCCGGGCTTTCTCTGAGCATCAACCTGACAGGGTCGTGAATTTGGCTGCTCAGGCCGGGGTTAGATACTCGTTGGAAAACCCCCAGGCCTACGTTTCAGCCAACTTGGTGGGCTTCGTCAATGTCCTTGAAGCATGCCGTCACAACGAAATCGAACACCTGGTGTATGCGTCGAGCAGTTCGGTGTATGGAGCCAATACAAAAGTTCCTTTTTCGGTACACGACAATGTCGATCACCCGATCAGCCTCTACGCGGCCTCAAAGAAGGCCAACGAGCTCATGGCTCACACATACAGCCACCTCTTCAACCTCCCGACCACGGGCTTGCGTTTTTTTACCGTGTACGGACCTTGGGGTCGCCCCGACATGTCACTCTTTCTGTTTACGCGGAAAATTCTTGCGGGCGAGCCTATTGACGTGTTCAACTATGGCAATCACCGCAGGGACTTCACGTATATAGATGACATCGTCGAGGGCGTGATCCGAACCCTGGATAAAGTGGCCACCCCGAATCCAGCGTGGTCGAGTGATGAACCCGACTCGGCGACTGCTCGATCGCCTTATCGCCTGTACAACATTGGCAGCAACAACCCCGTGGAGTTGCTTCGGTATATTGAGCTGCTCGAAGAGAGCCTGGGCATGAAGGCTGAACAAAACCTTCTGCCCCTTCAGCCCGGAGACGTGCCGGATACCTACGCGAACGTTGATTCACTCATCGAAGACGTCAACTACCGGCCGAATACGCCGATTGAAGTTGGTATTTCACGTTTTGTGGAGTGGTATCGGGGCTACTACGGGGTTTGAAGTTGGCTTCGAGTCGGGGCATCTACCCCGATGGCTACTTCCATGGGGGTCCTTTCGGGGTTAGGCTTACCCGTCTGCTTTGTCATCGTTTTCGGGAATGACTATCGCCTCTACACACTCTTCTGCGAACCTCGGAGAACCTATTAATGCAAGAGTTTATGCAAGAGCTTCAGCTGGCCGAACCGGCCCTCACGCAGCTCAATCCCGTGGAGTTCGCTTTCAACCTGTTTCTTTGCATCCTGGCGTCGTTCCTTCTCAGGACCGTATATGTCAAGCGATCAATTTCCTTGTCCGGGAAATTTCATATAGGCACGGTCATTCCCATACTCGCCTGCGTGACATTTCTTGTGATTATGGTTGTGAAGTCTTCCTTGGCGTTGTCTCTTGGGCTGGTGGGTGCCTTGTCGGTGGTGCGTTTCCGGACGCCGATCAAGGAGCCTGAAGAACTTGTCTATCTCTTTTTGGCGATTGCACTTGGGCTCGGGTACGGAGCCGGACAGTCGGTCGTGACGTCTGTCGTGTTCCTCGTCATCCTTGTTTTGATCACACTCTGGCTGTCGCGAACATCCGTCGCCAGACAGGATGAGTACAACCTTATGATTGACTGGCGAGAAGATGACGTCGAGGTGAAAACGCTGTTGGACGCCATTTCGAACCATACGGAACAAGTGGAAATGCAAAAGTACAACGTCGGCGAAACGGGAAGTTCTCTCTTTCTGAAGATCATGATTCATGACCTGGAAAAACTGGAGGCGATTCTCCGACAGGTCAAGGCAGTTGCGCCGGGTAGCAATTGCTCTTTCTATGAGGCTCGGCCGCTGCAATAGCCGGGGCGAAGAAAGTTCGGGGCATGAAAGTAAAGAAAGCTCGGGCGGGAATCGGCTTCTACCTGGGTGCCTTCACTCTGCTGGTTGCGATCGTGATTGTGCTCCTGCCTTCGATTTATGGCCGGACCCGCTATGGGGTTGCGAGTTTACTACTCGACTATCCAGCCAAGCTGCTCGATCTTTCCGAGAGCAGTCCTGTTCGGCCACTGCAAATCGCAAGTCGTCTCATCCCCGCAGCGCTCGAAGGTCGCTTGCCTGCGGATATCGAAGAACTCCGTCTGGATATCAAATTCAAGCACCTTCAGGAGATTAAGAAGAATCGCAGTGAGGCTATTGAACTCGGAATTCTTCGCAATCCGGACGTTGTCCCTGGGCGGATCGAATATGACTTCCGTAGTTATCGCGCGAAGGTCAGGCTCAAGGGTCGGCTCGCCGATCACTGGATGGGCCCCGATCGATGGAGCCTCCGGGTTAGGCTTCGCGGGGGGGAGACCATCAAGGGATTCAATCAGTTCTCGCTCCAGCGGCCACGCGTTCGGCAGTTGCCCTTTGACCAACTTTTCCAATACTGGGTCCGGCAAGTAGGTAACCTGACGCCCGATTTCGAATTCTTTCGCCTTTACGTCAATGGGGATTACTGGGGAATTGCCCTGGCGGAAGAGCATATGTCCAAATATTTCCTCGAGGCCAACCGGCGCAAAGAGTCAGCTCTCATCAAGCTAGGAAGCGTCGATTCATGGTACTACGAGAAGGTCAATAGGATGGCCCCCCATCGTCCAGAAGCCTACTACGGTGTTCCCGATGTGGGCCTCTACGGGGAGAAGAACTATCGAGACGAACCAAGGGTGCGGTCTCTTTTCAGCTACGCCCAGAGCAAGTATCTGGGAATGCTGCAGGGAGAATTTCCAATTTCAAAACTGATCGATATTCCTGCGTTTACGAAAACCTTCCTCATCGCAGTCGCCTGGAACCACAATCATACTCTTGCTGACTCCAACGTCCGATACTATCTAAATCCGTATACGCTCCTGCTTGAGCCTGTGACGACGGATCAGACCGTGTACTCGCCGATCAATAGTGCCGACCCCTTTTCGAACCCACCGTTTCTCGAGAATGGCTCGTATTTGCCCATTCTCTACCAGCGACTGGTTCAAGACGAAGGCTTCCACCAGGCATTGCCGTCTGCGCTGGATGCGATTAAGCGGGCTCTGCCTTCTCTTCAGCAAGAATACAGTCGATTGTGCGTGCCCTTCCCCCTCGACTGCGCCCCTTATGACGAAGAAGTGCTGAGGAAAAATATCGAATGGGTCGAAGGGCCGGGGGGCAAGGTTCTTGGGCAGTTGGAGGGTCTCTTGGCAGAAGCTCACCAGGCAAGGATGGGCGACGTCGACCTTGTGGAGCCCACGCTGCCCGTTCCGGGCATCAACTACCCGGAACATATCTATGCGACTTACCGGGAAGGTGGAATTCTTCGGATCTACAATCTCCTCAGCCATATAGTGGAACTGAGAGATATTCGGGTCGGCTGTAAGATCGACGATTCGTCGATTACTCAAGCCGATCCTCCGTGCCGGGCCGGTTCGCTGCTGGAATCCCCCGTCTCTCTGGGTGTCGGGAAGATTGGTCAGCTTCCCTACTTCGAAGACTTCGATATCGGCTCAGGCCATATCAACGCTTCGAGGTACCTCATTGTGACTACGGCACTGGGGGAGGAGTTAAGGGAAAACGTTGTTCGATTCTCGTTGACAAAGAACCTTTTGAACCCGTTGATCGACCTCCCTGTAGTGGGAGAAGAGGGGCCGCTCCCCCGGTTTTTAAGAGCCGAGGGAAGGGAGTTCTACATCGCGCCTGGTGATTGGAAAATCACGCAACCACTCATTTTTCCCGAAGGCCATCGGCTCACCCTGTCCCCGGGTACCGTGCTTCGTTTCGCGCCCAATGCATACCTTCTTGTGCGAGGGCCTCTCCGCGCCCTTGGTGAGGAGGAGCGGCCGATTCTTCTTACGGCAGACGAAAGGTCTTGGAAGGGTCTGTATGTTCTGGCTGCCAAGGAAATCTCCGAACTTCGAAATGTCACGTTTTCGAACACAAGTTTTTTTGAGGACGGAGTGCTTCAACTGACCGGAGGAGTAACCTTCTACCGATCGGACGTGGACATGGAAAAGGTGAAGTTCGAAAACTCGATTGCGGAAGACTCGCTCAATGTAGTCGAGTCAAAGTTTGATATTCGGGACACAGTGTTCGAAGGCGCGCGATCGGATGCTTTCGACGCGGACTACGCTCAAGGGGTGATTTCGGACTCGATCTTTCGAGAAATAGGAGGCGATGGCCTCGACACGTCGGGGTCCGAAGTTTCCGGGGCACGGTTGATCTTTGAGAAAATTTTCGACAAGGCCGTGTCCGCGGGTGAAGCCAGTGAGATGAGACTCAACGGTGTGCGGGCTCAGGATGTTGGCGCTGCAGTGGTATCAAAAGATGGGTCAGATCTCTCAGTCAGCAATCTTTCGGTTTCTGGTACAAAGGTCGCTGTAGGAATGGCCTACAAGAAAAAGAGCCATTACGGTCCCGCAAGACTTACAATTTCTTTTTCCGACGTCGATCCCGAGTCGCTCTACAACCAGATCGGAAACCAATTGGTCGTCGACGGGCGGGCTGTTGAGGGCGTGGACTTGGATGTCGACGCCCTTTATCGAGAGGGCCCCATGAAGAAAGTGGGCCGCCCGGAGGCTTCGATCCAGTGATCTGGCGCTACGAGATCAAATACGTTCTTTGGGATCACGAGCTTGCGCATTTCGAGCACTGGTTGGGTTCTCAGCCATATTTTCACCGTTCTTATCCGGCAAGAACTGTGAATTCAATCTATTTTGATACTCCAGATTTCACGACAGCGAGTGATAACTTGAGCGGCATCGCGGACCGGACCAAATTCCGACTGCGATGGTATGGAGCCGAGGAGGCCGACCGCTCCCGCTTTGAGATCAAGATCAAGAAAGGTCGCTTGGGCAGGAAAGTCTTCGCCGACCTTCCGCTCCCTGCTTCCAAGATTCGGGCGATGACGATCGAGGAAAGAGATCGTTTGCTGATTACCCAGAAGGCCCTGCAACCTGAACTGCCTCCGAGCGACCCTCTTCAGGCCGTGCTCTCGGTGCAATACGATCGCGACTACTATGAACGTGGCCGAGAAATCCGGGTTACGGTCGACCGAAACTTGCGGTTCGGCGAATTGTGGTCCGATGCGCCCAGGGAAGAGGAGCGTCGGATTTCTTTTCCCCAGAATGTCATCGAATTCAAGTTCTCACCCGAGGACAAAGACCTGGCGGCCGAGGTCATGTTCGATTTGCCCTTCTACCCCGTTCGTAATTCGAAGTACATAGTAGGTTTGAGCAGCTTCGGGCGAAGCGTTTATATGTAGGTAGTTCGTATAGCCACGTCATATAGGCACGTCATATGGACACGTCATATAGCCACGTCATATAGCCACGTCATATGGACACGTCATATAGGCACGTCATATAGCCACGTCACACAGGCACGGTCACATAGCCATTTTGTATCGGCGTGCCCGCATACAGGCATATCGACTTAAGGGATCAAGGGGACGTGCGATTGCGTGAGCAGCCATCCCCGGGGTCGAGTTGAAGACTCGATCCTCAAGATGAGTCTTCGCGAGTTTTCGACGTCAGTTTATACACCTACACCTACACCTACACCTACACCTACACCTACACCTAGACCTACACCTAGACCTACACCCACCGATGTCGAGCCCGTGCGTGGGGTGAGTATCCCGGCACACACTCGACTTTCCCGTCCTCAGTCGGTCAGGATGTAGTCCGCGAAATTGCACTCTCGTGTCCATTTCCAGTAGTCAACCAGAAGCCACGGGGACGTCGTCGTCACCCGCCCTCTGCTGTTCTTGTACCAACTCTCCACCCCTGGATGGGCCCATACGGTTCGAGCGAAAGCTTCATTCAAATTCTCGGCGAACTCATCGTGGACTTCTTGTCGGCAATCCATCGCTGAGTAATCGCTTTCAAGAAGTCCCCGTAGACTGTCCATGATGTATCGGACCTGGCATTCGGAGTTGAAGATGATGCTTCCTGCATGAGCAAGGTTTGTGGCGGGCCCGTAGAGGCAGAAGAAGTTCGGAAAGTCCGGCACTGTGATGCCCAGATAGGCCCTGGGCTCATCGCCCCAGGCCTCGGCGAGATTCTTGTTCTGCCTGCCGGTGATTTCCATGGGCCACAAGAATTTGTTCGTATGGAACCCTGTGGCAAAGACGATGGCGTCCACCTCGCGTTCACGACCATCTCCTCCGATGACGCCGGTAGCGGTGATTTCCTTTGCCTCTGAGTCCACAAGTTCGACGTCTTCACGAACAAGTGTCGCCAGCCAGCTGCCATTGTCCTGGAGCATACGTTTCCCAAACGGGGGATATTGGGGAACGACTTTTTCCAAGAGGTCTTCGTTCCCTGCAAGTTGAGACTCCATGTAGCCCGTAAACGCGACGCGGGTTGCCTCATTGAGGGCATTGACGGATCGCTCCGGGTGGGGCCAGTCGGGGTCTACGATCAAGGATGGCATGAGACCATCCGATCCAGGCCAGAATAAAAGAAACCGATACCAGCGCGAGTAATAAGGCACGTGGGCGAGCAGCCATTTTTTGCCCTCGCTGACTTCCGCATGGTAGTCCGGGTTTGGAAACATCCAGGCGGGCGAGCGCTGAAAGACATGAAGCTGGCTCGTCTGCTTCGCGACTTCCGGAACCAACTGAAGCGCGCTGGCACCGGTGCCGATGACCGCGACTCGCTTTCCTTTCAAGTTGACGTCATGGTCCCACTGAGCGGAATGAAATGCTGGGCCTTGAAAGAGTTCCATCCCTTCGATCGACGGGACCTTGGGTCGGTTCAGTTGACCCACAGCGCTCACAATGGCATTGAATTTCTTGTTTATTTCCAGGCCCTGGGAATCACGGAGTTGAACCGACCACTGGGAGTTCGACTCTTCCCATCGGGCAGAGACCACTTCGGTTTCAAAGCAAATATTATCCAGCACCTTGTATTTCTGAGCGCAGTGCTCAAAGTAATCTCGAAGTTCGTCACGCCGCGCAAAAAATTCAGACCAGTTTGAATTCGGCTCAAAGGAGTAACAGTAGAAATGATTGGCGATATCCACCCGGGCTCCTGGGTAGGTGTTCTCGAACCAAGTTCCGCCGATGCCTGAATTCTTTTCGATGACGGTGTAGTCAATGCCCGCCTGCTCAAGTCTGATTCCTGTCAGCACCCCCGACATGCCCGATCCGATAACCAGTACGTGGAAGTCGTTTTCCTTCGCCGACGTGCCATTTCCCTTCCAGGTCGTCGCCCTCGAGTCTTCGTTATCGAGGTCCATCTCCTCGAGCATCATTGGGACGTACGTATCCGGAACATCCTCGCCCACGAAAAAGCGCATCATCCGGAGAATAGTCTCTTGTGAGGGAGGGGCCGGAAGCTGGCCATCACCGTCGCGGTATGCGATCAGCACATCGAGTGCCTGCCTGCGAATTTCCGCTTGGTCCTCGAGGGTGAGGTGTCCCTGGGTGTCGCCCATGACAGCCTTTTGAGGACGGATGGTGCCCTGGAGGAGACTGAGGTCTCCGGTAATGTGGAGCATCGCCATCATGAGCGTGGGAATGCTGGCGCTTTCCAGCGCCTCGGCGATAAACCCGTCGTCTTCAGTGATCGGCCGAGTGGCGGCTTGAGTTTGGGATTTCACGAATGGGGTCCTCGCGCGGTGTTTCTCGCGCTTTGATCCTCGCGCTTCTGTTCCTCACGCTTAGTCGGTCGCGCTCGGAGGCGAGCTGATGAAGAAACGTTGCAAACTCTAGCAGCGAACATTCTTGGGGCGAAGGGCCGGTGGAGTCATGGACCAGCCGGATAAGAGGGCCCAACCGAAAAAGAAAACTCGGGAGATGAGGTTGGCAGACGCCGCGTGAGGTGTATGGAATTTAGTTGAGCGTGGCGATGACGGGCGCATGATCCGAAGCGGTCAAGTCCTCTTTTTTCTTTCGCCATTCACGATCGACCATCACGTCTTCAAGTCGATCCCGGAGACCCGCTGTCCCAAGCAAGAAATCAATTCGGAGCCCATGTCCCCGATGGAAAGAGCCACCCCGGTAGTCCCACCAGGAGAAGGTGCGCTCTTCTGGATACTTGTGTCGGAAGAGGTCATGCAGTCCCCAATCTATTACGGCCTGCAAACGGGTACGCTCCGCATCGGTATGAAAGATCTCACCCTCTGAGGCTTCGCCCATCCAGCCATCGAGGGGCGTGGGGCAGATATTGAAGTCACCGCACACGATCGTTGCGGAAGCGGGGTCATGCTCTTTGGAAAGGTGTTCCGAGAGCGCCCGGTACCAGTCGAGCTTCCTTTTGTAATCTTCATGGTCAAGATTCTTCCCGTTTGGGCAATAGAGTGTGGTGAAATTGAGGCCCATTACGTTCGCAGTGATGAGGCGCGCTCCGAAATCCGCTTGCCCGGGGAGGCCCCGGGCAAGCACCTCGGGTTTCTCCCGACTCAGAATGGCCACACCGTTCCACGCTTTTTGGCCGTGGCAGACGGCGTGGTAACCGAGTTCTTCAAAAACCGCATGGGGAAATTTCTCGTCTGCGAGCTTGAGTTCCTGGAGTCCCACTACGTCGGGCTTTCTTTCCGCGAGCCAAGCTGCAACAAAGTCGAGTCGAGCACGCAGTCCATTGATATTCCAGGTTGCCACTTTCATCGGTTCACTCCCTGCATGGGTTCAATCCCTGATCGGATTGCGGGTTTCGGATTCGGCCCCGGACGGCCTCTTTGCGTAGAACTCGTGGAAGAGAGAATTTCTCTCGATAAGTTTTCAGAGCTTGATTCCGGCGAAGACATACCGATTGAGACTGAAAAAGTACGCTCCTGCTTGGTCGAGGCTCCGAAATTCCTCTCGCCAGGCGCGGGCTTCGTCCTCTTCAACGCCGCGCCTTCCGGCGACAAAGCCCCGAATGGCTGCTGAGATTCCATAGCTGTAGCAATTTTTCTGAAAAGTCGGGTTTACCAAGGGGATCACCTCGCGAAGGTAGACGCTGAACCCCGCGGCTTCGAGGAGCGGAGCCAGGGTCGTGGGTAGGTGTGGATCGTGGAGATGATCGTCCCAGGCGTCCATGACTTTTCGCATTCGTTCAGGGTGGCGCGTGCTCCAGACAGCACTATCCCAGTCCGTATCGAGAATCTGAATGCGGCCTCCAGGCACGAGGACCCGGGCCGCTTCGGCGAGTGCGCGCGGCATGTCGGCGACATACTCGTAAACCTGAGTGGAGACGACCGCATCGAAACTGGCATCGGGGTAGGGGAGCTCGCACGCGTCGGCCATTTTGAAATCTGCGTGTTCGAGATCTGCGCACCGCTTCCGGGTCATGGCAAGCATGGCTTCGCTTTGATCAATCCCGCTGAGTTTCCCGTTTTCTCCTACGGTTTCTCCGAGTTCCCGAGCCAAGAGGCCAGGCCCGACACCGATGTCGAGTACTCGGTCGCCGGGCCGTAGCCCGAGGAGTTGGTGGAACCGAGAACGTTGACCCAGAACGTCTGGCGTTTGGTATGTGCGCTCAAGCATTCGCGCGGTTTCTTCGTTGAAGTCGATTCCGTCAGCCATGGCCATCCTCTGAGGGTAGAATCATGATGCGAGACGAGAGAATGTCACCATTTGGTCGCCAATCCAATGGCTGCGGCCTGAATGAAAGTATTTGATTCGGCGTCGTCGGAAGTAAGGCGTAGGTCCTATCAGTGAGAATTGGCTGCCGGGACG
>CAWVXN010000047.1:0-11624 GCA_963933695.1 uncultured Myxococcales bacterium
AAAACCTGAAGACCCCAGATGGGCACGCCTACGACGGTTTGAATCATGAGCCCCCGGTAGAGAAAGACGGCGCGGATGACGGCCATGGGGTCCTGGATTAGCCATGGCAAGTAGCCGCCCAGGGCCGTGGCCGCGGCAGCGGCGCAAAAGCGTCCGCGTGCACGCCAACCGGGTACGGCCAGGATCAGAACCGGTAGAGCGAGGATTCCCGGGATCTTGATCCAGAGCGAAAGCCCGAGTGCGGCGCCGGCCCACCCCGGATTGCCCCGGGCCAGGAAGAGCGTGGCGGCGAGCAGGAAGAAGGCGACCGAGGAGTCGGTGTTGCCGTGGTAGGCCGAAAAAATAGCGGCTACGGGAGAGACCCAGTAAAGGCTCGCTAGGGCGTAGCGCGCATTGCGCAGCCCGGAACTCTTGGCCTGGGACAGGGCACTGAAAAGCAGAAGGGCCGTTAGGCCGTCGAGAATTGCGAAGGGCAGACGAAACAGAAAGGCAAAGCTGAGCCCGCTCGCGAGGGAGAGGTGGTAGAGACCGCTGGCCGCCAGACCTATGGGAGGCGGGTGGTTGAACGTAAAACGGCCGCCGAGGTAGTAATCGATCAGATTGCCCTGGGCGAGAGTTTGGGCGTGGGCTTTCCAGATCGCGACGTCCAGGGTGCCTTCGCTCGCGAAGGCCAGGAAAAATCGCATCCCGGCTCCCACCGCCACGGCCACATAGAGCCAAGCGCCGGGCTTGCGAAAAAACCGGAAGCGGCCGCTCAGCGAGGGGAACTGGGACGCGAGGGTTACGGGCTTCTGGCCGATCGGGCACCCCCTACCGGGTCTGGGTCATTGGGGGGGGTGAGCTTGAGCCAATTCAGGGCGGATTGCTATCGACGCCCCCGGCCGCCGCCGCCGCGCCGGCCACCGCCGCCGCCACTACCGCCGCCACTACCACCACTACCACCACGGTTTCCGCCTCGTCCGCCGCCGCTTCGCCCTCCGCTGCGTCCACCCCTTCCTCCTCCACCCGGGCTACGTCGTTCCCCCGAGGCCGAGGCAGTGGAGGTGGAGTCATCCGGGATGGTGGTTTCGGGGCGGTGCTCGGCCAGATATGCGGCGCAAATTCCGGCCAAATCTTTGCGGCCCTCAAAGGTCGTCGCCATCTCTTCCACGACGGGAATCAGACGATTGACCTCGAGATCGGTCTGGGCAGGGGTCAGGCCACGCATTTCATGTTCCACTTTGACTTGGATCCGCTCCCGAATACGATTGAGCATGTCCTTCTCGGTGGGCGCAGTGCGTTCGGTGACCTCGATGTTGTTGACATTTTGCATGTGCTTGAAATTGCCGATATCCAGGCCGGAGACCAGGGAGATGGCGATACCCGCCTTGCCAGCGCGTCCGGTCCGCCCAGTCCGGTGGACATAGATTTCGGGTGCATCGGCGGTCGCGTAGCTGATGACATGGGACAGATCGCTGATATCGATGCCTCGAGCCGCGACGTCGGTGGCGACGAGGAACTTCAGCTCTCCGGATTTGATTCGTTTGAGCGCTCGCTCCCGGGCAGCTTGAGCGAGATCGCCTGAAATCTGGTCGGCGTTGAAGCCTCGCTTGCTCAGGTAGCCGGTAATGAAGCGTACGTCGGCTTTGGTGTTGCAGAAAATGATCGCGCTTTCGGGATCTTCGAACTCGAGGATTCGGGCGAGCAGCGCCTCTTTTTCGTTTGCGCTGCAAACGTAGTAGTAGTGCTCGATCTGTTGTGGTGCGCTGAGGCCGTCGTCCACCGCCACGAATTCAGAATCGGTGAGGAAGAAGCGCGAAAGCGATCGAACCTTTTCGGGGATCGTGGCGGAAAAGAGATGCGATTGGCGTTTTTCCGGGAGGTAGGATCCGATTTCGCGCATATCGGGCCAGAATCCGAGGGAAAGCATTTCATCGGCTTCGTCCAGCACCAGGGAGCCGACGTCCCGGAGGTCCATGCGTCCGTTCCCCAGGTGGTCGAGGATGCGGCCCGGAGTGCCGACGATGATGTGAACCCCGGATTCCAGGGCATCGACTTGTTCCGCGTAGCCCGTGCCCCCATAAACGGGAAGGACGATGACGCCCCGATGCCGACCCAGAGTGGTCAATTCCACGGCGACTTGGTTGGCCAACTCCCGAGTGGGCAGCATCACCAAGGCCTGGATCCGCGCCATGGAGGTGTCGATCCCCTCGACGAGGGGAATTCCGAAAGCGCCGGTTTTCCCGCTGCCGGTCTGGGCCTGGACGATGAGGTCTCCGCCACCGCGCATGAGCGGAATCGCTTTGGCTTGGACGGCGGTGGGTGTATGCCAGCCGAGTTCACGGATGGACGTCTGGATATCCTCGGCGACTTCGGAAAAAAGATCAGAAAGCTCAGAAAGTTCAGTCATATAGGGGCGGGAGCCTAGGCCCCGGGTGGGGGCTTGGCAATGAGCACCCGCCGAGCGCCGATTTCGTTTTCCCCCCTTGGAATGGGTCAGGGACACGGGCCGCCGTGCTAGCTTTGTGAGCCATGTCGAGAATTACCCGGAAAGATGTCGAGCGCACCGCCGAATTGGCTCGGCTGTCCCTGTCCGACGACGAGATCGAGGCCATGACTCACGATCTGGGTCGTATCCTCGACCATGTGGATCAGCTCCAGGCACTGGATACCGAGGGGATCGAGCCCACCGCCCATGCCATCCCCCTGGCGACGCCCCTGCGCGCCGACGAGGCCGTCCCGGGGATTGACGCCGATCTGGCCCTCTCCAATGCACCCTTGCAGGAGGGCTATGCCTTCGTGGTTCCGAAAGTCATCGAGGGCGGGGACAGCTGAAGGTGGAGAATCTGGAGGCACAGCGGGCCGCCTTGGAGGCCTCGGAGCTCTCGTCGGTGGAGTTGGTGAGCGCAGCCCTGGCCCGGGCCGAAGCCGAAGGCCGCAGCTTGGGCGCCGTGGTGGGCCTCAGGGCCGAAGCCGCCCTGGTCGAGGCGGCGGAATCCGATGCCCGGCGCCGGGCGGGCGAAATTCGTTCCCCCCTGGATGGCACCCCGGTTCTGCTCAAGGACAACATGGTGATGCAGGGCGAGCCCACGACCTGTGCCTCAAGGATCTTGGAGCCCTTCGTTTCGCCCTATGACGGGGCCGCCGCCGAGCGCCTCCAAGCGGCGGGCGCGATCATCCTGGGCCGGGCCAATATGGACGAATTCGCCATGGGGGCCACGACGGAGAACTCGATTTTTGGCCCCGCCCGCAACCCCTGGGACCCCGAGCGTACCTGCGGCGGCTCTTCCGGCGGGTCGGCGGCAGCGGTGGCGGCGGGTGTCACCGGTTTCGCCTTGGGCAGCGATACCGGCGGGTCGATTCGTCAGCCGGCGTCTTTTTGCGGCGTGGTCGGAATGAAGCCCAGCTATGGCCGGGTCTCGCGTTGGGGTCTGGTGGCCTTTGCGTCCTCTCTCGACCAGATCGGTCCCTTCACCCACACGGCGCGGGAAGCTGCCTGGGTCTTGGAGGCGATTTCTGGTCACGATCCACGGGATTCGACTTCGCTGCCCGAGAAGTCGCCGGGGCTTGTGTCGGCTCTGACCGGGGATGTCTCCGGGCTCCGGATCGGCTTGCCCAAGGAATACTTTGTCGAAGACGGCGCCGACTCGGGCGTTGTGGAAGCGGTCCGCCAGGGTGTGGCCGAACTCGAGAGTGCCGGGGCGAAGGTGGTGGAGGTCTCGCTCCCCCACACCCCCTACGTGGTCTCGGCCTATTACCTGGTGGCGACCGCCGAGGCTTCGAGCAACCTGGCCCGGTACGACGGCGCCCGCTTTGGGCGCCGAGCCGAGGGCGTCGGTGATCTCGACTCCATGTACCGGCGTTCGCGCTCCGAGGGCTTTGGGGCCGAGGTGAAGCGCCGCATTCTGCTGGGCACATACGTGCTCTCGGCGGGGTATTTCGACGCCTACTACCGCAAGGCCCAGCAGGTGCGAACCCTGGTGCGTGGAGATTTCGAGCGCGCCTTTGAAGCCTGCGATGTGATCGCCGGGCCGACTTATCCCGAGGTGGCGTTTCCTCTCGGGACGCGACTCGATGATCCGGTCAGTCTCTACCTCGGGGATATCTACACGGTCTCCGCAAATCTGGCGGGTCTGCCGGGAATTTCTCTCCCCTGCGGCCAACTCCAGGGTTTGCCGGTGGGGATGCAGTTACTTGGGCGGTCCCTCGACGAGGCCACGCTGCTGCGTGTGGCCGACGCTTTCCAGAGGCGAACCGACCACCACGAGCAGAAGCCGCCCAGCGCATGATTCAGCGAATGCGGAGAGGAACGCATGAGTGATGACCCCCTGGATCGATACGAGGTCGTGATCGGTCTCGAAGTGCACACCCATCTCAAAACGAATTCAAAGCTCTTCAGCCCGGCGCCTGTGCGTTATGGCGACCCGCCGAACCACGACGTTCATCCCATCGATCTCGGCATGCCGGGTGTTCTGCCGGTGCTGAACGAAAAGGTGATCGGTCTGGCGATTCGTCTGGGTTTGGCAACCCATAGCCGGGTTAATACGCGTTCTGTTTTTTCCCGAAAGAACTATTTCTATCCAGACCTTCCCAAGGGCTATCAAATTTCTCAATACGATGAACCCGTGGTCAGCGATGGATGGCTCGAAATAGAAGTGCCTGTTGTCTCCGAAGGGGGAGGGGGCAAAGGAAAAAAGACCGGGGCGACGACGACCAAGCGGATCGGCGTGACCCGGGCGCACCTGGAAGAGGACGCCGGCAAGTCGATTCACGACGTGGCGGTCGCCGGCGCCGACGGAACGCATATTGATTTGAACCGGGCCGGTGTGCCCCTACTCGAGATCGTGTCGGAACCCGATCTGCGCTCGGCGGTCGAAGCCGGCGCCTATCTCCGAACCCTACGCTCGATTCTTCGCTACATCGAGGTTTCCGATGCGGACATGGAGAAGGGACAATTTCGCTGTGACGCGAATGTTTCGCTGCGCCTTCGGGGCAGCGAAGAATTCGGGACGCGGACGGAGACCAAGAATCTTAATTCGTTCAGCAACGTCGAGGGCGCCATCGGGGCCGAGATTATTCGTCAGGCTGAAATTCTCGACGATGGAGGAGAGATCCAGCAGGCGACCATGGCGTACGATGTCGACCGCCGCCGGACCCGGGTTCTCCGCCTGAAGGAGAACGCCGACGACTACCGCTACTTCGACGATCCCGATTTGATTCCGCTCCTGATCGATGAAGAATTGATCGAAGCGGTACGCGCGGATATGCCCGAATTGCCCGAGCAGAAGCTCGTGCGGTTTCGTGATCAATACGATCTTCCGGCTGAAACGATTCGGATTCTCGTGGCCAGTCGTCCCCTGGCCGATTATTTCGAGCGCTGTGCGGCGGCCTGCATTTCGGTCAAAGCCGCGGCCAATTGGATCGGCCGGGATTTGCGTCAGGCGCTGAGCGATGGAGGCCTTGGGGTCGAGAATTCGGCCCTGGATGCCGAGACCCTCGCCGTGCTCATTGGCCTGGTGGAAGGGGGCCGACTCACGGCGAAAAATGCTCGAGATCTGCTTCCTGAACTGGTGGCCCAGGGTGGGGATCCGGTTTCGCTCATGGAGGAGCGGGGTCTCGAAGCGGTTTCCGATGCCGGGGTGATCGACGAATGGGTGAAGCAGGTCATCCAGGCCAACGCCGCGGCGGTGGAAAGCGTTCGCGCCGGCGACGACAAGCCCCTCAACTTTCTCATGGGCAAGGTCATGAAGGCCGCCGGAGGCAAGGCCAATCCGGGTGAAGTCCGCACGCGACTGGTGGAGATGATTCGTGACAGCGCCTAAGGGAAACGGGGCGGAAGAGTGGTTCACGATTCGTTGGGTCTCGGGCCGGGTGGAGATGCTCGACCAGCGCGAACTCCCCAATGAAGAGCGTTATCTCTCGTTGACCGAAGTCGACGAAGTGGCCGTGGCCATCGAAGAACTCGCTATTCGAGGAGCCCCGGCCATTGGCTGTGCAGCCGCCATGGGGGTTGCCCTGGGTGCCTGGCGAAGCGATGCCCGGGAAGTTGCGGCCCTGGTGGGGGAAATTGAAAGGCAGGTGATCCCGAGGCTTCAGCGGACGCGTCCCACGGCGGTGAATCTCTTCTGGGCGCTGGATCGTATGCGAGAGACCATGACACGCTTGGCGGGTGCTCCGGGCGCTTCCACAGACTCGCTTCGAGAGGGCCTGCTGGCCGAGGCGGAGACGATTCTCGAGGACGACAAGGCCATTTGCCGGGAAATCGGTCAGGTCGGGCTCGATCTCGTACCCGACGGTTCCCAGATCCTGACTCACTGCAATGCGGGTGCCCTGGCCACCGGAGGCTATGGAACGGCGCTGGGCGTGGTGCGCGCCGCCGTGGAGTCCGGGCGGGATGTTCGGGTTCTGGCGGATGAAACCCGTCCGCTTTTTCAGGGTGCCCGGCTGACCGCCTGGGAACTCTCCCGGGACTCGATTCCCGTGGAGGTCTGTACGGATAATATGGCGGGGTACCTGATGCAGCAGGGCGAAGTGGACCTTGTAGTGGTGGGCGCCGACCGGATCGCGGCCAACGGCGATGTAGCCAACAAAATCGGGACATATGCCCTGGCGGTGCTCGCCCACGCCCACTCGATTCCCTTTTATGTCGCGGCGCCCCTCTCCACCATCGACCTGCAGATCGCCGATGGGGCCGGGATTCCCATCGAGATCCGAGGGCGAGACGAGGTGGCCCGAGTGGGTGGGCGGACCCTCCTGCCCGACCGGGTCGGGGTGCGTCAGCCGGCCTTTGACGTGACTCCCGCGGCCCTGGTGACGGCCCTCGTGACGGAAAAGGGCCTGGTCAAGCCCCCCTGCCGGGAGGGGATCGCGGCTCTGTTTCAGCCCGAGTCGTGAGGGCTGTTCTGCCGTTGCAAGGGCGGCCGCGGACGGTCAAACTGGGGCGGCCCGATCTTCTGCTCTCGGTGCAGGGACGGACGCAAACGTTTCAAAGAGGAGATGGGTATGGGTGAGGACGCCGCCCAGGGTGTAACGGGCGAGACGATCTGGCTCGACGGTGAATTCGTCCCCTGGGATGAGGCGCGGGTTCATGTGCTGACCCATAGCCTTCACTATGGCCTGGGCGTATTCGAAGGTATTCGTTGTTATCGAACGGCGGACGACCGCTCCGCGGTGTTCCGTTTGCCTGAGCATGTTCGCCGGCTCTACGATTCTGCGCACATCAATTTGCTCGATGTGCCGTACGAGCCCGAGAAGATCAACGAAGTGATTCTCGAGTGCCTGCGACGGAACAATCTGGTCGAAGGTTATATTCGCCCGTTGGTCTTCATCGGCGACGGCGCCATGGGGCTGAACCCGGGCGACAACGCGATTCGTGTTGCCGTAATCGCTTGGCAGTGGGGTAAATATCTGGGCGAAGAGGGTATGGCCCGGGGCATCCGCGCCAAGGTCTCCACCTTCGCGCGTCATCACGTGAACGCCAAGATGACCAACGGCAAGACGTGTGGGGACTACGTGAACTCCATTCTCGCGAAACGCGAGGCCCTGCTGGACGGTTACGACGAGGCGGTGATGCTGGACACCCAGGGATTCGTTTCGGAATGTTCAGGCGAGAATATTTTCGTTGTTCGCGACGGAAAGATACGCACCCCAGCCTTGGGCACGATTCTCGACGGAATTACCCGGGCCACCGTGATCCAGGTGGCCAACGACTTGGGGATGGAAATCGAGGAGACGAACGTCACCCGGGATGATCTCTATATCGCCGACGAGATTTTCCTGACAGGAACCGCCGCTGAAGTCACTCCGATTCGCGAGATCGATCACCGAGCCATCGGGTCGGGCAAGCGAGGCCCCATTACGGAGAAATTGCAAGCCGCGTATTTTGACATTGTTGAGGGCAGAGACGATCGCTATGCCCAATGGCTCAGCTATCTCTGATCCCAGGGCTCGCTTGGCGTCCGAGTTGATATGAACATCCTCCAAGGTTGGGTTCGTCGCCGGAACGGGCCCGGCCGGGTCCCGAACTCCGAGGCGGCGCGCTGGCGTCCGGGGCGAACACCCCCGGCGCCCCGACGGACCGTATCCGGGGCCCAAAACCTAAAAATTCCATCGAGAAAACTCCAGAAAGGCCTTAATTCCTTGAAGAATCCCACTCGCCTCTTTGCAGTTCTGTTCCTCCTGGTCGCGTCGGCGACCGCTGCCCAGGCCCAGACTTACCGGGACGCCCAGGGTTTCTACGGACAATTCGCCGTCCCCATCGGTTGGGACAATATGGACGGAACCAGCGATTTCGGCACGACGGACGGAACGATGATTGGCTTCTCGTTCACTGCGGGTTATCGCTTCAACGGCTGGGTGGGCGCGGATGTCGAAGTCATGTGGCTGGGGGCGGGCGACGTGGTGCAGAATGGGGCGGTGAACGCGGATGCTTCCCTGCTCTCTGTCGGCGCTGCGGCCAAGTTCTACCCCTTCGTGTTGACCTCGCGCTACGTGCCGGGTTGGGTTCAACCCTACCTCGCCTTCGGCGTCGGGAGCGGCATCTCGGAACAGACCAAGCGCAGTTCTTCTGAGTTCGGGAGCTCGCTGAGCGAAACCGTTTTTCTTTTTCGCTTTGGGGCGGGTATGGAAGTCATGATCAGCAAGCACTGGGGAACGTTCATGGATGCCAACTACTACGCGAGCAACAGCAACAGCATTTCGGGGATCGGAATGATTCGCCTTGGTGCGATGTGTCATTTTTGATTTTCCAGACCATGGCCTTTCCGGACGAAGTGTCGGACCGGTCACTGAGTTGCGAGAAAAAGTCCTGAGACTGAGGAAGTGATTTAATTTCGAAGGAGAGGCTCCCATGAAGGAATGGCTAAAGCGTCCGCTGACCGAAATGACCGCCGGCCTGGCGGCCCGAGAGGTTTCCGCCGAAGAGCTGATGCGCGCCACCCTTCAGCGCATCGAAGAAACCCAGTCGAGTCTGAACTGCTTCACGTGCCTAGCCGATGAGGAGCTGCTTCTCGATCAGGCCCGCCAGGCCGATTCGCGCATCGCCGCCGGGGAAGGCCGGGAACTCGAGGGGATCCCTCTCGGCGTCAAGGATCTCGAAGACGTCGAAGGCATGGTGACGAGTTATGGATCGGTGCCCTTCAAGGACAACCGAGCCACTCGGGACTCCCTGCAAACCGAGCGGCTCCGCGCGGCGGGTGCCCTGGTGGTGGGCAAGACGAATACCCCCGAGTTCGGTTATACGGCGATTTCAAAGAACCTGCTCTTCGGGGCTTCGCACAATCCCTGGAACCTGGACCGGACACCCGGGGGTTCCAGCGGCGGGTCGGCGGCGGGCATTGCCGGGGGCGTGATCGCTCTGGCCACGGCCAGCGATGGGGGCGGGTCCGTGCGCATTCCCGCTTCGGTGACCGGCTGCTTCGGCCTGAAGGGAAGCTACGGGCGGATTCCCTCGGGTCCCCACGATCTCTGGGTGATGGATGACACCTCGGTGCACGGCCCGCTCACCCGGACCGTGGCCGATGCCGCGCTTCATCTGGATCTGGTGGCTGGGCCGCACCCCTTGGACCCGAATTCCCTGCCCGCGGTGGGTTTTTCCTATCGCGCGATCCTCGACGACCTGCCCAGCGGCCTGCGGGCCGCCTATTCACCGGATCTCGGCTACGCGGTGGTCCAATCCGATGTCGCCCGAATCGCCGAAGAAGCGGCGGGGGTGCTGCCCGAGTTGGGGATTTCTCTGGATGCCCTGGAGGTGGCCCTGCCCGAGCCCGGTGGGGCCTGGGGTTTCAGCGGTTCCTGGGAACTCCTGGCCCGGTTGCATGCCCTGTTGCCCGGGCAGGAGGAAGACTTCGGACGTTCCTTCATAGGGGGCGTCAAGGCCGGATCAAAAATGACCCCCGAGCGCTGGGGCGAGATGCGGCGGCTGCGCTCGGAGATCAACCGGACCCTGGCAGGAATTTTCGACCGCTACGACGTGTTGCTGACACCCACCGTCCCCTACGACCCCCCGCCCGCCCGGGGCCCCTTCCTGGCCGAACTCGACGGCCGGGCCCAGCCCCCGGCCAACTTTGGTTCGTTCACCATGCCCTTCAATTTGTCCTGGCATCCTGCGGCCACTGTGCGCGCGGGCCTGTCCAGTGCGGGTCTTCCCGTTGGCCTTCAGATCGTTGGACCGCGTCATCGCGACGACTTGGTCCTCCAAGTGGCCCGGGCCTTCGAGCGCCACACTCAATGCTTCGACACCTGGCCGACGGTCTGACCTCAATGACCACGATCCACGATCTTCAGACCCCGGCGCTGCTCCTCGATCCCCAAGCCCTGGACGCGAATATCGATGCCATGGCGCTGGTCCTGCCGGGGGAGCGTCTGCGCCCCCACGTGAAGGCGCACAAGTGCACCGCGATCGCCGCTCGCCAGCGCGCCGCGGGGCATGCGCGCTTCTGCTGCGCCACGATTCGCGAGATGGAAGGCATGGCGGCGGCAGGCCTCGGGGAGGATTTGCTCCTGGCCAACGAGGTGCTCGATGCAAGCCGCTTAGGCGCCCTGGATGCCCGGGTTACTGTGGCGGTGGACTCCTTGGAAACCATCGAAGCGGCGGCCCAGGGCGGTGTCGCCGAGGTTCTCATCGATGTCAACGTGGGCTTGCCCCGGTGCGGTTGTCCGCCCGATCGCGCGGGCGCCCTGGCCGACGCCGCCCGTCGTAAGGGCCTAGAGGTTCGCGGGGTCATGGGCTACGAGGGGCACGCGGTGGGCGTTGCGGCTCGAGCCGAGCGCGAGCAGGCCTGCCGCGCGAGCATGGAGCTCCTGGTACAGGCCCACGCCGAGGTGGGGGGCGAGTTGATCTCCGCCGGGGGCACGGGCACCTATGACTGCAACACCTGGGCGAGCGAAATCCAAGCGGGGTCCTACGTGTTGATGGATTCCGCCTATGCGGCCCTGGAGTTGCCCTTTGCCCAGGCCTTTTGGGTTCTCGCCACGGTGATCTCCCTGGGCGATGGCTTTGCTGTGGCCGACTGTGGCCTCAAGGCTCTGGGCATGGACCACGGCAACCCGACCATCGAGGGCGCGCGAATCTGGTTCTGCTCCGATGAGCACATCACCTTCGCCCCGGAAAAACCCGTGGCGATTGGGGACCGCATTCGGGTCCTGCCAGCCCACGTCGATCCCACTGTCGCCTATCACGAGCGCTTTCAGCTCGTGGCCGGCGAGCAAGTAATCGACACCTGGCCGGTGGATCTGCGCGGCTGGTAGGGCGGGTAGACAAGAGCTTCTACCGAAACCGAGGGAATTACGCGCCTTGGGTCGGGAGCTCGATCTCGGGGTTTTCCTGTCTGGGGCGGTAGAGGATGACGGTGTGGCCCACCAGGCCGCAGAGGGCGGCGCCGCTTTTCTCGGCGAGCAGCTGTGCCTCGGCCTTCTTGTCGGCGGGCTGTTGGAGTTTGACTTTGACCAGTTCATGGCCTTCCAGGGCGCTGTCCAGGGCGCGGACCACGGCCTCGGAAACTCCCGCTTCGCCCACGTGAACCAGGGGCTTGCGCGGATTGGCGAGTCCGCGCAGGTGTCTGCGCTGGCGCCCGGTCAGCACGGTGGGGGTGGGAGAGGTTTCAGTTTCGGCCATGGGGCGCGTTTCCTTCCGAGGGAATTATGGA
>CAWVXN010000048.1:0-11595 GCA_963933695.1 uncultured Myxococcales bacterium
GCTGGTGGGCGAAGTCACCACCCCCACCCGGCGCGGAAACTCCGGCAGGCTCCGCTTGCGCTCGAGCGCAAATAGTCCCTCTTCGGCCAGGCGCCCACGGAGTTGCTCAAAGGCGAGTTGGAGCGCCCCGCGACCTCTTGGCTCGACCTTGTGAACCACCAACTGCAATTCGCCGCGTGCGGTGTAGATGCCGACTTCCGCATAGGCAACGACTTCAAGGCCATTTTCGAGTTCAAAGGGAATCCGCTCGGCGGCCCGGCGAAACAGCGCCGCGCGCATCTGGCCGTCGTCGTCCTTGAGCGTAAAGTAACAATGCCCCGAAGCCGCTCGATGAAGGTTGGCGATCTCCCCCACCACCCAGACACGGCCCACGCGTTCCTCGAGCAGGGCATTCAGCCCCCCCAGGAGTTCCGAGACGCGATAAAAACGTCGGGGGTCAGCATTCGGGTCGCGGGGCTCGCTCACCCGGGCAAGCTAACCCGTACCCACCAACGCCGCCCTCGTTACGGGAAGGCCGGCGCTTCCCCGCCTGCTTCAGCCCGGGGTTCCGAATCCGCCTGGCGCGCGCTCAGAGTCTCGAAGTAGGTCCAACTCTTGAGCACCTCGAGTGCACGAGCGATCAGCACATCGCGCTCTTCCTGGACGGCCTCCGCCCGGGCGTCGGCCTCGGCCGAACCCTCATCATCCTCTTCCTCCGCCGATGCATTCGTCGCGTTCTCACCGCTTTCCGAGGCGGAACTCGCCGTGTCGTGGCTGATATGTCCGGGCAAGTCCCTCTCGCGCACGCCGCGATAGAGAACGCTGGTCTCGGGCGAACCCGGGTGCACTTCGATGTCCGGCACAATCCCGACTTCCTGGATCGAACGGCCCGCCGGCGTGTAATAAAGCGATGTGGTCAGACGAAGCCCCGCGCCGCCATCCAGGGGATAGACGGTCTGCACCGAACCCTTCCCGAACGTGGGCATCCCCATCACCAGGGCTCGCCGGTGGTCCTGAAGAGCACCGGCCACGATCTCGGATGCGCTCGCGCTCCCTTCGTTGACCAGTACCACGATGGGATAGGCCGCTTCGAGCACGCCAGCCCGAGCGGGATAGTTCTGACGCAAGGACTCGTCCCGACCCTGGGTATAGACGATCAGTCCCTCGCCCAGCCAATGGTCGGCCATGGCCACCGCCTGATTGAGCAATCCGCCGGGGTTGTCGCGCAGGTCGATCACCATGCCCTTTAGACCCGAGGGGTTTTCTGCGTGCAATGCGGCGAGCGCCTCGCGCAATTCGTCGTCGGTCCGCTCTTGAAAGGCCCGCACCCGCAAGTATCCGTAGTCGGGCGAAAGCGTCTCGCCCTCCACCGAAGCCAACTGGACCACGTCCCGACGAATCGTAAAGGAACGCGGCACTTCGAATTCCTCGCGAATAATTTCGATGGTGATATCGGTGCCTTTTTTCCCCCGCATCAGTTGCACCGCGTCAAAGATCGTCATCTCTTCGGTGGTACGACACGTCTCGCCTTCGTTCCAGGACTCGGGGATTTCCGTGGGGCAGATGGTCACGATCTGATCCCGGGGCTTGAGCCCGGCCCGAAAAGCGGGCGTGCCGTCAATCGGGGAAACCACTTCAATGAACCCGCCCTGCTGTTTACTGATCTCTATGCCGAGCCCGTGAAATTCGCCCCGGGTATCCACCTGCATTTCGTCGTAGGCATCCTTGGACATAAAGGACGAGTGGGGATCGAGTTCGCCGAGCAAACCCCGAATCGCGTTCTGCATCAGGTCGTGTTCATCCACGGGCGCCACGTAGTTGCTGCGGATCAGGTCGAGGACATTGGCAAAAAGGGCAAGGTCCTCGTAGCGCTCCGAGGCGCTGAGAACTCGACCGGAACCGGTCAGCACAAGAGCGACCAGCGCCGCCGCCAAGCCGAGCACGAAGGACCTGAGCGCGATGCCTCGCGATGAGCGCGAGGGATGCGTTTTGCGACCCATAATCTGCTCCCAGTGATTGGCCGCCGGGCACGCGTCCGGCAAGCGCTTCCCCCAGCGCAAGGGAACTTCAGTCCAACCGCCCATGCCCAACGCACCGGGCGGATTCAATGGCCGCGGATGCTAACCCTTCGCCAACCACTCCGCCGGGTTCAGCGGCCCGCTTCCCCGGCGCACCTCGAAGTAAAGACCCGGCCCTTCCAGAGATCCGGTATCGCCCACGGTCCCCAGGGCATCGCCCTCACCCACCGAGTCACCCACCTCAACGTAAACGTCGGCGAGGTGACCCGAGACCGTGAAGTAGCCATCCCCGTGGTCGACGATCACGAGTTTTCCGTAGCCTTGAAACCAACCCGCCAAGCGGACCCGGCCCGGCGCCACCGCCCGCACCGGATCGCCCCGCCGGGCCTTGATCTCCAAGCCCTTATGGAAAATTTCGGTCTGGTACTGGGGATCCACCAGACGACCGAATGGACGGCGGACCAAACCGCTCACCGGCCGGAGCAATTCGCCTTTTCGCGCCGCGAATTGCCCGTTACCAACACTTGCCTGCTGAGCCCGCAACTTCGCCAGGGTCTGTTGCAGGAGATTCGAAGCCGTTTCCAATTCCGCGAGCAGAGCGTGCTCCCGCGCTTGATCCTGGCGCAAACCCTCGAGGGCTGTGGCGCGAGCGACGCGCTCGGTGGACAGAACCGCGTTTCGCCGGGCCAGGCGTTGGTGAGCGTCTTCGGACACCTGACGTGCCCGGCCGGCTTCCACTTCAAGAACACCCACCCGGGCCGTCTCGCGAACCGAACGCGCCACCAGTTCCGAGTCGTGGATGAGCAAGCGCTCGAGACTCCCCATCCGGACCAGCATCTCGGGTAGATCCGTCGAAGCGAAAAGAACCTGAAGGGGGCCGGCGACCCCCGCCCTGTACAGCGCAACCGCGCGCTGGGCCATGGCCTCCCGAGTTTTGGCCAAGCGCTGTACCGATGCGGCCCGGTCCGCTTCCACGCGTGCATGGGTTTCTGCGCTTTGCTCCGCGCGTTGGCGGCTGCGATCGACCTGAATCCGAAGGGCGTCGAGATCCTGATCGAGATCCTGGATGCGCCCAAGCAGATCGCGTTCGTTGCGCTCGGCGCCACCAAGGCGCTCCCGGCTCGCAGCGATCTTCGCCCGAAGGGCTTTGATCTCCCGGGCGCTGGCTTCCTCATCGGCGGCGAAGGTCAGACCCGGTGCCAGGAGCCACACCAAAACAATGCCCCCCAGCCTGCGAAGCGCTCCGCGGCTTTGAGCGACGTTCACGAATTTCCTCCCACCAGCGCCAGAGCCGCTCCGCCCAGCCCCAGTCCGGCCCCGCCCATCACTAGGCGCAAAATTTCACCGGCATCGAAGAAACGCGGGGCGGCGTTGCCCAGAAAAAAAGCCAGGCCGTAGCGCAATTCGGGCACCAGCAAGCCGAAGGCCAGGGCCAGCAACGCGGCGGCCACACAGCCACCCAGGGCTCCTTGGACAAATCCTTCGATGAGGAAGGGCGTCCGAACAAAGAGCCGGCTGGCCCCCACCAGTTCAAGAATATCGATCTCATCCCGACGCGCGTACAAACCCAGGCGAATCGTGTTGGCCACGATCAAGAGAGTCGCCAGGGAGAGAACCCCACCCAGGGCGTATCCCACGACTCGGAGCAAAGCGGCCAGGCGCGCATATCCGTCCACCCACTCCTGGCCGTGGGCCAATTCCTCGATTCCCGGCAGGCCGTCGAGAGACGCCCGCAAAATTTCCAAGCCCTCGGGTGTACGGTTCTCCGGGCGCAGGAAGATGCCTAGGGAAGCCGGCAACGGGTTGCCCTCGAGCCCCTCAAGAAGCGCGGCGCCCCCGGCCATGGCCCGAAATCGCTCGAGGGCCTCGTCCTTCCCCACGTGAGTCACGAACTCCACGCCCTCCACCGTCTCCACACGGTGGGCCAACTCCTCGGCCTGTTCGTCGGCGAGTCCCTCCTCGAGATAGGCGGTGACCTGCAACTCACGACCAAAGTCGTCCAGCAGCCCCTCCATGTTGACCACCACCAAGGCAAAAGCGCCCAGCATGAAGAGCGCGGTGGCGATGGTCGCCACAGCGACCCCCCCCATCAGCCCGGTGCTGCGGAGGCCTTGCCACGCCGAGCGCAGCACGATGGCGGTCATTTCCAAGCCTTGGCTCAAGACCCCGAATCCCCCGCCGTCTCGGCAATATGCCCGCCTTCGAGGCGAAGCACCCGCCGGCCATAACGCTCGAGGAGCGAACGGTCGTGGGTCGCCACGATGACCGTGGTTCCGCGATCCGCCGCCGCCATCATGAGTTCGATGATTTCGATCGAGAGTTCCGCATCCAAGTTTCCTGTCGGCTCGTCGGCCAGGAGCACGTCGGGCTCGCCCACCAGCGCCCGGGCCACGGCGATGCGCTGCTGCTCGCCCCCGGAGAGCGCCACGGGCAAATCGTTCCGGCGATCGTGGAGCCCCACCTGGCGCAAGGTATTGAAGACCCGAGAGCGGGCTTCCCGACTTGGCGTCCCGACCACGTCGAGGGTGACCCCGACATTCTCTTCCACGGTTCGGCGCGTCAGCAATTTGAAGTCCTGAAAGACAACGCCCACCCGCCTTCGCAGAGCGGGGACCGCGCCCCCACCCAGCCGAGCAATGTTCCGGCCCAACACCAGGATCTGCCCTGCGTCCGGGCGCTCGGCGGCAAAAAGTAGCTTGAGCAGAGTCGTCTTCCCGGCCCCACTGGGACCGGTCAGGAAAACGAACTCGCCTCGACCGACCTCGAGAGACACGTCTTTCAGGGCCCAACTGCCCGGAAGATACGACTTGGAAACCCCGTACATACGAACCGGAGCCTCGCTCGCCCGGGGAGCCCGGGGCGGAGAGTCCTCGTCCTGCCCCTTGAAGGTCGCGGTCATCGCGGCTGAATGTAGCCCCAAGGCCGAGCCCAAGGCACCGAAATACTCAAAGCCAAGACCCCGGGCGATCAGCCCGGGAAGACCTCGGCGCCCAGCCGCTCGCCGATCAGGGTATCCAAGTCGCCACGACTCAGGCTCCGGAGCATCTCCTTGTGCTGGGCCTCCATGCGCACTTTCACCTCGGCTTCGAGGCTTTCGGACTCAAGCAGATCGGAGTAGTCGGATTTCTCACTCGCCAGGATCGTCCCACCATGAAAGAGATGGGTCATGATATGGGGCCTCTGACGACCGCTATCTTCAGTTTGGATGTGAAAATTCACGCCCTGGTGCCCGATGTTCGTGTTGTAACCCGTCAGCATCCAGATCCCCTCGCTTCTGCCGAAGCAGACACATCCCCTGCGAATTCGTTAAAACTCAGCGGCCAACGGGCCCCTGCTCCCGCCCTCAGCGCGTTCTTCGTCATGCTCGCATACTCCCTGGCGCGGGTCACGACGAACTTCGCCCGACCCGGCTCCCTTGGGAAGGATCAGGCGAATCCCACCGCCCGGATCTGGGCGCGGGGTGGGTCGAGGTGTAGGCTTGGGCCCGAAAGCCAGAGCCCAAAACTTCATCACATCACATCACAACCGCACCGCACCCAACCAGATCTAGCCCCGGAACCCGAAATTCTACTTCTGATGAGATCTATGACTCCTATCACTCTTATCACTCTTTTCACGCCCATGATCTCCATGGGTCGATCCGAAGCTTTTGTCCAGCAACCCGTCGCCGGAGGAATCCGGTCGAATTTTAGCGGCGTGGGCCCGGCCAACGGGGATGCCTCGTCGATCCGCGCGAAGGCCCACTAGAACATGCGTTTACTGGCCCTGAACTGCGGCTCTTCGTCGGTCAAGTTCGCGGTCGTGGACACCACCACAGGCGAGAGAATCGTCTCCGGCGCCCAGGAAACCGGGGCCGACGGCCCGGCCTCGGCGATCGATGCGGTGGTGGACCAGATCGCCGGGAACGCCCAACTCGTCGCCGGACTCCAGGGCATCGGGCACCGGGTGGTTCACGGCGGGGAGACCTTTCGGGAATCCGTGCGGATCGATGCCCGGGTCCAGGCGGGCATCGAATCGGTATCCGGCCTGGCCCCCCTACACAATCCCGCCAACTTGCTCGGCATTCGTAAGCTGGAGAACGCTTTCCCCCATGTCCCCCAAGTTGCTGTCTTTGACACCGCCTTCCATCAGAGCCTGCCGCCCCGGGCCTACCTCTACGCCCTGCCCCGAGCGCTTCACACGGATCACGGAGTTCGCCGCTACGGGTTCCACGGCACATCCCACCGCTATGTGGCCCAGGAGGCCACACGAATTTTCGAGCTGCCCGCCGAACGCGCGCGCATCGTCACCGCCCACCTGGGCAATGGCTGCAGCACCGCCGCCGTCCTCGGCGGACGCAGCGTCGAGACCAGCATGGGGTTCAGTCCCCTCGAGGGACTCGTCATGGGCACGCGATCCGGAGACGTGGATCCGGGGCTTCACGTCTTTCTCGCCGAGCGCTTGGGGCTTGATCTGGCCGGGGTGACGAACCTGCTGAATCGCGAGAGCGGGCTGCTGGGACTTTCGGGACTGTCCAGCGATATGCGCGAACTCGAAGCCGCCGAAGCCGCCGGAAACGATCGGGCCGCCCTGGCTCTCGAGATCTTTTGCTATCGACTGGCCCGGCAGGTGGCGTCCCAAATCGTTCCCCTGGGCGGACTCGATGCACTGATCTTCACCGGAGGCATCGGCGAAAATTCTGCACGAATCCGGCGCCAGGTTCTGGAGTTTCTTGCGCCTCTGGGCTTCGTCCTCGATCCCCGGGCCAACGCCCAGCACGGCCGGGAAACCCGGGGCATGGTCAGCCAGCCGGCCCCGCCCTTTGCGGGGGTGGTGGCCACCGACGAGGAATTCCTGATCGCGGCGGATACCGCCCGGGTCCTGGCCGAGTGAGCGGCACCCATCCCAGGAAGCGGCGAGTCGGGTTAGGGTGATCAGCCTGCTCACGGACCGTTCCCTGGACGCCGACGAACTCTGGCAAGTGGCCGAGCGCGAAAAAATCACCCAGATCGTGATCGTGGGGGACGCTTTTGCCAAGCCCATGCTGCGTGCCCTGGAAACCGCCAAGGACGAGGGCCGAGCCTACGACCTCAGCTCTATCCGCTTCATGATTTCTTCGGGGGTCATGTGGACCTCGGAAGTCAAGAAGGCGCTTCTCGACTGGCACGACTTCACCTTGATCGACGCCATGGGGTCCACCGAGGGCAGCATGGGGAGCCAGATCACCACCCGGGGCAATATCGGCGAAACCGCCAAGTTCACCATGAGCCCCACCACCAAAGTCTTCACCGAGGACGGACGCGAGGTCCAACCCGGCTCGGGCGAAGCGGGCATGGTGGCCGCCGGCGGGACCGTGCCCCGGGGCTACTTCAAGGACGAAACCAAATCGGCGGCCACGTTCAAGACCATCGATGGCGTTCGCTATTCCTTCCCTGGCGATTGGGCCCTGGTCGAAGCCGACGGCTCCCTCACTCTTCTCGGACGCGGCTCGAACTGCATCAACACCGCCGGTGAGAAGGTTTACCCCGAAGAAGTCGAAGAGGGGGTGAAGTCCCACCCGGACGTGGTGGACTGCTTGGTGGTCGGGGTGGACGACGAAAAATTCGGCCAGCGGGTCACGGGTGTGGCCTCCCTTCGCCCGGGCAGCACCACCGATGCCCAAGCGGTGCGCGAGTTCACACGCACCCGGCTCGCCGCCTACAAAGTTCCCAAGAATCTCTTCATCGTGGAAACCGTTCAACGCGCGCCCAACGGAAAAGCCGACTACGAATGGGCGCGCAAGGCGGTGGAGGAGGCCCTGGAGGGCTGACGAGAAGCGCTCTTCACTAGGCCTCCTTGCCTCGATCCACTCACCTAGCTCCACTAGGCTCTCACCCAATCGACAACCGATGATACGCGTCGGAAAAGTCGTCCGCCTTCGACCAAGGGAGAATCCAACCGTGCCCAACCCCGCCACGAACCAAAGTCTGGACCGAGAGGCCATGCGCTTGGCCAAGCCCTCGGTGGGCGGGGTCGCTTGGCCCAGTATCGGCTTCGGATTGGCGGTCGCCCTCGCCTACACGGCCTGCATCGCGGCGGCGGCCACGGACCGGTTGGGGATGACCCCGGCTTTCCTGCTCTGCGGTGTGCTCGTCTATGCGAGCTACACGATTCTTCACGAAGCCGTCCACTCGAACATCTCTGGCTTTGGTCAACCTACCCGTTGGTTCAACGAAGCCCTGGGCTATGGGGCCGGCTTTATCATGGCCATTCCCCTCACCATTCATCGGGCCAACCACCTGGCCCACCACCGCAAAACCAACGACCCCGAGAGCGACCCCGACATGGTGATGGCCATCTCGGGTCGGCCGGGTCTGGGCTCGCTCTTCGTGGCGAGCCTCCACAGCATCACGAAGCAGTACACCTTTTACTGGCAAGTGGCTTGGCCAAAGACCAGTCGGCCCGAACGCATGCGGGCGGGCGCGGAAATCTTCGTCATCGTCGCCGGCCGAGTCGCTCTAGCCGCAGCCGGATTTCCCCTTGAAGCGCTCGTGCTCACCGTTGCCGCCAACGTCCTTGGCAACTTGCTCATCGTGACCTTTTTTGCTGTCGCGGTTCACCACCCCAACACGGGCCATGGCCGCTACCTCGACACATCGACGATTCTCTTCCCCCGCGGCCTGAACGCCCCCATCACATGGCTATGGCTCTGGCAGAACTACCATTCGGTCCACCACCTCTTTCCCCGAGTCCCCTTCTACCGCTACGCGAAGGTGTTCGACCGGATCCGGGACATCATGGTCAAACAGGGAGCCCCGATCCGCGAAATCGGCTAGCGCCAGACTTCGTCAAGGCGGTCGTAGCTGCCACTCCGAAGATCCTCTACGCCTTCGACGAGCTTGTTCTTGGCGATCTTGTTCGAGGGCGTTCGCGGAAACTCGTCCACGTAGGCGACGAAACGCGGAATCTTGAAGCGGGCGAGCCGGCTCTCGCAATGGGTCGCCACCTGATCAGGAGAGAGATCGTCCGCAGTCTTTCCGGGCCGGAGGATCAGATAGGCCTTCACCTCCTCCTTACGGAGCTTGTCGGGCACTGGGACCACGGCGGCTTCGAGAATGTCGGGGTGCTCTGCGAGCGCCCCTTCCACCTCGACCGCGGCGATGTTCTCGCCGCTGCGCTTGATCATGTCCTTCATACGCCCCACGATCCACACGTACCCGTCCTTGTCCATCTGGGCCAGGTCACCCGTGCGAAACCAGCGCCCCCGGAAGGCGTTGGCGTTGGCCTCGGGACGCTTGTAGTAGCCCCAGAGGATCCCGTCCCCGGCGATGCAGAGCTCGCCGGTTTCGCCCCGGATTTTCTCCTTGCCCTGTTCATCGCAGACCTGAACCTCGCGAAAGGGAGCGGCCAGGCCACACGTACCGCTGCCCACCATGTGGGTCGCCGCACTGGGCGTAAAGGTGGCCACACCGACTTCTGTCATCCCGAATGCATCCCGCGCCACCGCCCCGAACCGCTCCTCCAAGGCCTGGTGGGTATCTTCCTTGTGGTAGAAGGCGGCGATGAAACGGAGATCGTTCTCCGCATCGTCGGGCCGGGCCTCGATCGCGTGATAGACCGGCGGCGTGATGGTGGCCAAGTGAATCTTGAACTCCTTGATCCAGCCGACGAACGCCTTGAGGCTGTGCTGGCGCGCGATGAATGCGGTTCCGCCCCCGTGAAGTGCGGTGAGAACCTGGAGCTGCGGGTCGAGATAGAAGAGAGGAAACGTGACCAGGATATTGGTCACTTCCATGCCGTGCCCCCGGCTGGCCACCAGGCTTGCGATCAACCAGAACCGATGGCTCTGCATGCAGCCCTTGGGGAGCCCGGTGGTTCCGGACGTGTACTGGATACTGAGCAGGTCCGTTTGCTCCACGGCACTGGGCGCCTCGAAGGGAGCCGAGCCGGCATCGACCAGAGCGCGATAGCTGTGTCGCGGCGAAACGGCAGATCCCACCACCACGACGTTCCCATTCGACACCGGGCACGTCTCCCGCGAGATGCCATCGAAGACCGCCGTGAGACTCTCATCGACTACCAAGAATTCGCTGTCCGAATCCGAGAGGACGTAGGCGAGCTCACTCGACGTAAAATTAAAATTGACGGGCACCATGACGGCACCGATCTTGGCGAGGGCAAACCACGAGACGATGAAGGCCGGACCGTTGGGGATCATCAGGGCCACGTGGCCCCCCTTGCGAACCCCGAGACCACAGAGGCTGCTGGCCAGCCGGTCGGATTGCTCGGAGATATCCCGGTAGGTGTACTCTTCGCCCTGCTGGAAGAAGTGAAGGAAAACCTTCTCGGGTTCACGAGCCGCCGCTTCGTCGAGGAATTGTCCGAGGCTGCGCGCAAGGGGGCGGGACTCGACCTCTTCGCAGGCTCGAACCCAGTCCTCCAGAACGGATCTCCCCAATTGGCTCATTGTTTTCGGCCTTCTCCCAAACCGGCACCCAGCGGGCGGGGAATTACTGCTCGTCTTCGAGGTAGCGCCGGTTGAGTTCCGAGTGAGTGCGGGACGGGCGCGGAGTCTTGATATCGTCCCCTGCCGAGAATCAACGGTCACCCGCCCCGGTCAGGATGCCCACACGAACCGAGTCGTCGTCGATGAATTCCACAAGCCGATCGTAGAAAGCCTTGTGCATCGCCGGGGTCCACGCATTCACTGGAGGGTTGTCGATGGTGAACACGGCCACCGAAGATTTTTTTCGTAACGAAGTCCGCTCGACATGAACTCATCCTCGAAAGGGGCCTACTGGCATGCGCCGCGACTCGTCGACACCTGACCAACCGGCACATGCGCCGGAAGACGAACATACCCCAGCGGACAGCCAAGGAAAGAGAGCCCTGCCTCGCCCACATGCCCCCTGCTGCGGGCGCCATTCCGGCGCCCTCTGCTCGGCCGAGACAAATGCTCGAGCAGCAACCGAAAATCCTCTTCGCTAGGTTAGAGGCCTCCACTAAATACGGGCCCTCCATGACGAACCTCGAAATCACAGACGAGTTCCTGGACCGAGACGCCCTGGCCCTAGCGGAACTCGTCAAGCGGGGAGACCTCTCCGCCCTTGAGTTGACCGAGATCGTGATCCGCCGCATTGAGGCCACCAATCCCGAACTCAACTTCATGACCACCCCGGACTTCGACCGGGCACGCCTGCGCGCTCCGAACGTTTCGCCCGACACGCCCTTTGCCGGGGTGCCGATCCTCATCAAGGACATGATCGATGTCGGCGGGTTGGCCAGGACCGATGGGTCCCGGCTCAACGCCCAGAACGTGCCCGAAGCGAACGTCGCCTACATCGATGCGGTGGAAGCCGCTGGGCTCAACATTCTCGGCATGACGAACGTGCCCGAATTCGCGAGCCTCGTGCTCACCGCCAACGAGGTTTTCGGAGCCACCCGGAATCCCTGGGATCTCGACTATTCGGCCTTCACCTCCAGCGGTGGAGCCGCGGCGGCCGTTGCCAGCGGCGCGATCCCCCTGGCCCACGGGACCGACGGCGGCGGGTCGTGCCGACTGCCGGCTTCCGCCACCGGGCTGCTGGGAATGAAGCCGAGTCGCTTTCGCATGCTCTCGGGGGAGGCCGACGGCAGCCAC
>CAWVXN010000049.1:0-11559 GCA_963933695.1 uncultured Myxococcales bacterium
TCCCTGCTGCTTTGGCAATGGCAATCAGCGGGTCTGATGGGGATCCACGGTCCAATGCTCGAGCGCGAGGGTGGGCTCCCTGAAGAAATGGCCGAATCCCTTCGTTGCGCCCTGTTGGGCGAACTCGGTGGGGCGACCCTTGTGGGCCGACCCGGGGTGTCCGGGCGCGCAGAGGGTCGACTCCTCGGTGGGTCCCTTACCTTGGTGACCGCGAGCCTGGGCACGGCCTGGGAAGTGGATACCCGGGCCTCCATTCTCTTGCTTGAGGAGGTGGGGGAGCAGCCCTACCGCATCGACCGCATGCTCGAGCAGCTGCGCGCGGCCGGGAAGTTGGATGCCCTCGCGGGCGTGGGCATCGGAAGTCTCGAGGGGTGCCTGGACGAACGCTACCCCGAGCGGGACGCCGAAACAGTGTTGCGGGAATTTCTGGATCCCCTGGGCATCCCCGTGGTCTTTGGTCTGCCTTTTGGTCATGGTGCGCAAAATCTATCTTGGTCATTTGGAGGTCGGGCGGTGCTTGACGGTGATCGCGGCGAGTTGAAAATGGTAGAGTCCGCGGTCACGACTCGCTGATCCCCCCTGGCCGAGCCTTGGAACTGCCCGTAGGCGAGTGATGCCCCGGGAAGCGGCCTGCAGCCTGGCATTTAGTGGACGGATCGGGAGACATGAAGCGAAGTCTGATCAAGCGAAAATTGGGAAAAGTCGAGCGCGCCCTCGACAAGGCGATCGAGAGTGCGGAGATTCCCGGCGCAGTGGTGCTTGCCCGGATGCCGCGAGAGGGCGAGGTGCTTGAATTCGCCTGGGCTCAGGGTTTTTCGACCATGCGGCCCGAGCGTTTGCCCATGACGCGCGAGACCATCTTCGACTTGGCCTCTTTGACGAAGAGCATTGCCACCACGACCGGCGTGATGAGGTTGATGGAGGACGGACTCGTCGCTCTCGACGATCCGGTGGCCAAGTACCTTCCGGTTTTCGGCGAACGTGACAAGGAAGCCGTGACCGTGCGCCACCTGCTGACCCACTCGGCCGGTCTCAAGCCTTGGAGGGGTTATCACGAACGCATGCTCGAGAGAGAGGCCCGTACCGGCGAGCGCACGGTGGGAACTCCGGAAGGTCGTGCCTGGATCTTGGATCGGGTGCTGCGTTCGGGCCTGGTCCACGAACCCGGAGAAGCCGCGGTCTACGGCGATCTGGACTTTATCGCCCTGGGCGCTCTTATTGAAGAGGTCTCAGGCCAACCCCTGGAGTTGTTTTGCGCCGAACGAATTTTTGAACCCCTGGGCATGAAGGAGACGGCTTTCCTGCCTCTCGCCGAGCCTGGCCAGGAGGCGCTGGCTGTGCCCGAAGCAATTCGCCGGCGAATCGCCGCCACCGAAAATTGTTCCTGGCGAAAGCGAATTCTCTGGGGCGAGGTTCACGATCCCAATGCCTTTGCCATGGGGGGCGTCGCTGGGCACGCGGGTCTTTTTGCGCCGGCCGATGACGTCATGGCTTTTGCTCAGGCCTTTCTCGATGCCTGGCATGGCCGGAGCGAGGCATTACCGCCGGCGCTTGTCAGGGAGTTCAGCGAGCGCCAGGAGATGCCCGAAAACTCGGACTGGGCTCTTGGCTGGGATACCCCTACCCAGGGACAGTCCTCATCAGGCCAATATTTTTCGGTCCGTTCGGTGGGGCACCTGGGTTTTACTGGGACATCTCTCTGGATCGATCTCGAACGCGAAGCGATTGTCGTGATGCTCACCAATCGCGTGCACCTGATCGCGAAGCGAAGTCGCTTCGATCTTCGACCTCGAATTCATGATTTGATCATCGAAGGCCTCACGGCAGACTGAGAGCAAGTTGGTGAACGCCCTTCGCCACGTCCACTTTATCGCTATCGGCGGCACGGGAATGGGAAGCCTGGCGGGCCTTCTAAAAGCGCGAGGGCTCGAGATCACCGGCTCAGATCGCGCCCTCTATCCGCCCATGAGCACCGCCCTGGCGGAATGGGGCATCGATGTAGTCGAAGGCTTTCGTGCGGAGCATGTTCTCACGCGTCGCCCGGATCTGGTCGTGATCGGCAATGCGGTTCGGGGTGATAATCCCGAGGCCCTGGCGGCGATTGAGGCTGGGTTGCCCTATCGATCGTTTGCCGATGCGCTCTATGAGCTGGCCATTGCGTCCAAGCACAGCCTCGCAGTCACCGGGACCCACGGAAAGACGACGACGACGAGTCTCTGCGCCTATTTGCTTCACGCGACAGGCCGGGATCCCTCGTTTCTGGTCGGGGGGATTGCGCGAGATTTTGAGAGTCCGTTCAGGGAAGGGGCGGGCGACCATTTCGTCGTGGAAGGCGATGAGTACGACACGGCCTTCTTTGACAAAACACCGAAGTTCTTTCACTACCACCCCGAAACCTTGATTATCACCTCAGTGGAATTTGATCACGCCGATATCTATCGCGATCTTGAGGCGGTGAAGTCCGTGTTTGCCCAGTTGGTGAGGAACATGCCTCAGTCGGGGACCATCATCGCCAACTGGGACCACCCCACGGTGCGGGAGGTTGTGGCCAGCTCACCGTGCCGGGTGATCCGGTATGGCGTGGGAGAAATGGGGAACGAGCAAGCCTCGGATATTGATTTTTTGGCCCATTCCCTCGAAGTCAGTCCCGAGGGAACCCGTTTCGCCCTGGAGAGCCCCGGCGCATCGGTTCAGACGTTCCTGCTGCCCCTGCACGGCCGTTTCAACGTAGAGAATGCGGTGGCGGCCTTGGCCGCGGCCCATGTGCTCGGCGTTTCGTTGGAGGAGAGCGGGGCCGTTCTGCCCGGCTTTCAGGGTGTAAAGCGGAGACAGGAGCTGAGGGGATGCGAGGGAGGGGTTCGCGTCATCGATGATTTCGCGCATCACCCTACGGCGGTTCGGGGAAGCATCGAGGCCTTGCGCTCGCGTTACGTTACCGGGCGCCTTCTTGCTGTATTTGAGCCCCGCTCAAATACCAGCCGAAGAAAGCTGTTTCAGCAAGAATACGCGGATGCTTTGAAGGGCGCCGACGCGGTGCTGGCTTTGGAGGTGCCTGCCGAGCCCATCTACAGTGCCACGGGAGAAGTGACTGAGCTTTTTTCTACCCGAGAACTCGTCTCTGCCCTTGGGGCTAAAGGGATCGAGGCGGGCTCTTTCGCAAGCGTCGAAGCCATAGTGGCTCACCTGGTCCGGGCAGCACAGGACGGGGACACGGTGCTGATCATGAGCAATGGTGGCTTTGGGAATATTTGGGAAAAACTGCTCGATGCCCTGAGGGGCCGAGATTGACGCAGAACTCAGACCTTGGGGAAGCAAGAGAGAATCCGGCGATCGGGACGAGTGGTTCCGAGGGAAACGGCTCGGGTCCAAGGCAGGGATTGGAAGTGATTGAAGTTGGAAGCGATTGGATTAGGAAGTGATTGGGATTGGAAGCGATTGAATCAGAGTGACGCCGATGGGCGCTCGTCCTGGTAATGCTCAGGAGCCGTCACGATGTTCGGGTCTTGGGTCATCGCGAGAATCTTTTCGAGTAGCCGAACCCGCAACCGGAGCATTTCGAAGCCATACTCGTGGGCGAGTTGTAAGCCCATGGTCTGATGGCGACCGTCCTCCTCCATTGCCAACATATTTGACTCGTAGGCGGTAATCTCGCTGCGTAGGCTTTCCAGGCTTTCGGCGATCCACCCTCTTGCGTACTTAATCGTTTCATCACTTTGCATCACGACCTTGAGCAGTAACTGATCGCGAAAGCAGGGTTTCTCGTGAAAAAACTCAAGTAGCCACTTATGCAGATCGTTTCTCCCCGATTCCGAGATGTAATAGGTCTTGCGCGCCCGTCCATTGTGAATCACAGACTCATGGGTGATGAAACCGTCCGCTTCCAGGGCGTGGAGGGCAGGGTAAATCGATGCGTTCGTCATCGGATAGATCCATGAATACCTATTGGCGTGTTGCCGCAATAGGTAACCGTGCATGGGGCTTTCGTTGAGGAGTGCGAGGAGTGTGTGGCGTAGCGGCATGATGGGTTCCGTCCTTGTCGGTATCGATGGTTCTCCTGGAAAAATTCTAAATATCGCCTTGAGGCTTCGGGGGGTGATTCAAAACTGTTTCCCTGTCCCCTTGATCCGACAACAGCAAGAACAGAACACATGAACGAGCTGGGGGTTGGCTTGGGGGCGCAGTTCGCTTGGGTTTAGGACTCCTTGATCAAATGCGGGTTAAACCCTACGCTAATGAATGCACCCTATCACATAAGCTAGTTTTAGAATAGGTAAAAACCCCCAATTTAAATAATGTTTTTCACCGATTAATTGATCGGTAGAACACTGAGATTTCTGAAGAATTGAAATTGCCATAGAGTTCGAAGAGTTTTGATCTCAAATGCACACCGAATGGTCGAGGATTAAGAGCCACCATGGGTATTCAATGCATAAATGATCTGCCCCCCGGGGTGGAATTGGAGCCTCGGGTTGGGCCTGGGCTCGTGTCGAACCGGGAAAATGCGTAACTCGGGGGCAGGCCAGTCGGGTGCAACAGGAAGAGGGCCTAGACGTCCAACCCGACGGATCGCATCAACTCGATGGCATTGCTCCGGGCGACGACACCCTCTCGCAGGCGAAAGTCGAAGAACATTTGGCCGTTCTCGATCCTGTCCTGGAAGTGCACATTATTCACGGCCAATTCCCTGTGCTCGGCGATCCGTGCCAAGGCGAGGTCGTGGGTGGTCACGATCCCAATGGCTCCCCGTTTGAGAAGGCCCCGAAGCACGGCGTCGGCACCGATTTTTCGGTCGTGGGAGTTCGTGCCGTGTAGCACCTCGTCGAGGAGAAACAGAACTGGCCATTCGAGCTCAGTCAAATCGACGATCTGCCGCAAGCGCTTAATTTCGGCCAGGAAATGCGATGTGCCGGTGCGGAGCGAGTCGCTGATTCGAATCGAAGCTCCGATTTGAATCGGGGAGAGCCTCAGGCGGTTCGCCCGGACGGGCGCCCCCGCCAAGGCCATTACGGCTGCGCAGCCGGCGGTTCGCAGGAGAGTGCTCTTGCCCGACATATTCGAGCCGCTCATCACCAGGGCACGGCAGTCTCCCGAGAGGGTCAGGTCGTTGCGCACACACACGTCACCGGAGATCAGCGGGTGCCCTAGGCCCTCGGCCTCAAAAACGGGGCCGTCCTCGACGATTTCGGGGAACACATGCCCGGGCTGTTCATACGCGTATCCCGAGAGGGCGCAGAGAACCTCGATCTCCGCCGAGGCATCCACCCAGGGGCCAAGGGTGGGGCCGCAGTCCGCTCTCCAGCGCTCGAGGGCCAAGGCCATCTGGGTTCCCCAGAGCAGGAGCCCGCCGATGGGCGCAAAGAACTGGTTGCGCCGGGCATCGACGAACTGCATCAGGCGACCCAATTGGGCGATTCGTCGAGAGGGCGGCATGGCCTGCCCCGCCAGGGAATCAGAAAGTTCCTTGAGACGGTCCGCCTCCACGGGTTCTTCCTCGATCCGGGCTAAGAGGCCCGAAAGAACCGCGAGGTCCTGGCTGGGTGCCTCAGCGGCTGCCAGCGTGGCGACCACCTGGGACCGCAGCGCCAGCGCAAAGGCGGACTGAACTGCAATCGCGAAGAGGAAGGGAATCGCGCCGGCACCGGTCAAGATCCATGCAGCCAGCGAGCCGAGGGTGGTGACCGTCAGGGCGCCCGCCACCCAATGCAATCCCGCGGCGGGCAGGGAGGCCGGTCGATTCCCCCACTCGATGAGCCGCTCGGCGCCGATCCGGTTGCCCACGTCTTCGCCGATGAGCGTGAGATCCCGCCGCAACTCGATCTTGGGGACCAGTTCTCTCACCGCGGCCTGACGCTGGCGCGTGATGGCGGCTGGCGCGGGTTCCAGTAACCAGCGGGCGAGCAGGTTCGCCCCGGCCGAAGTTCGCACAGTGCCCAGGAGTTCGAAGAGGGAGCCCTCACCGAAAATATCCAGATCGTTGGCGTAGGGATGGGCAGGATCGAGGTAGCCCAGGCCCGAGTGGCCTTTCCCAGGCCAGCTCCCGTCTATTCGGGCCAGACCGAGGGCGAAGAAATTCGCTGTTCGTTCGATCACCCGCAGCCGCCGGATCGCTCGATCGTGCAGGATTACGAGAAGCAAGAAGAGCCCAGCCGGCGGCAGCACCCAACTCGCCGGAATCTGATGGCTGCCGAAGGCGAGCCATCCTGCGACGAGACCCACGGCGAACACTCCCAGCCGCGTGTGGGAGACCGAGCGTTCCCAGCGTCGCCAGGTCGTCGCGTCACCTTCAAGATGCTCGGCCCAGCCCGAGTAGACCGCTTGCGGGGCACCGCTCCAGGAGGGTTCTGAACTCACGAATGCTCTCGGGCGGGGGCGAGAAAGGCCGCGCCGCTTCCCAGGCTGGAGGCGCCGCGAAGACGGGCGGCGACGAAGCGTCGGGCATGGTTCACGGCTTCTTCAAGGCCTTGGCCCAGGGCTAGGCCCGCTGTGACGGCCGATGCCAGCGCACAGCCCGTTCCGTGGACGGCTCCAGCATCGATTCGTTCGCCCTTGAGCCAAGTCATGGAGTTGGCCGATTCCTGTGCGATTGCCAACAAGTCGTCGGGGGGACCGTCGCGGTGTCCGCCCTTGATGAGAACCGCCTCGCAGCCAAATTTTTCGAGGAAAACCTCAGCGGCCGCCTCGCAATCCCGCTTGCGTCCGATCTCGATCTCGGTCAAAAGGGCTGCTTCATGCAGATTGGGGGTGACCAACTGAGCGCCCCGCATCAATTCCCGGAGAACGGGCCACGCCCTGCGTTCCAGCAGAGGGGTACCGTCACTGGCGGCAAGAACAGGATCGATGACCGTGGGAATCCGGGTGGCCAACCCGGACAGCGCGAGTTGAACGCTCCGCGCGACATCGTCCGAGGCCAGCATCCCAATCTTGATGGCGGCGGGGGTGATGTCCGCAAGAAGGACGCGCAATTGATCCAGGGCCACGGAGGGAAATACGGGCATCACAGCACGCACCCCGCTGCTGTTCTGGACGGTCAGCGCCGTGACCACCCCGGCACCGTGCACACCGTACGCGGAGAAGACTTGGAGGTCAGCCTGAAGGCCGGCTCCACCGGTCGGGTCAGAGCCCGCAATCGTGAGAGCACATTTCATTGTCTGCAATGGTAAGATCCGCCGCGGTTCGGCGCATCCCATCGAGAGATTCTCCGGGCGATTCCTGGGGCTCTGATGGTGGCCCCTGAGATGCCAGAAGCTTGAAGCCACGGCGATTGGTCGATTCGTACCCCGTCCCAAGCCGTGCAACACTCCTGGGCACCCGGTGGCCCCCAGCGGGTTTCCGAATCGAAAGGACCATTTTGACGGTCGTGATGCTCCAGCCTAGGTTCCGCGTATGATGAAATTACGACTCTCCGCCCGCCGGCCCGACCTTTGTGCCGTGTTCCTGTTGCTGGGCCTTGCCCTGCCACTGGGTATGGCTCCGCTGGGGACCGCCTGGGCGGCGGACATGGACAAGCAAGAGCTCTCGGATTCCAAAGTTGAGAATCCAGTCCCTATACCCGTGGGCTTTCAGGCGACCAGCCTCGCTCGGACCGATTACGAGGTCGTCATCGTCCAGTACTGGTCAGTCGGACCGCTCCTGCGAGCCGAAGCGGTGACGAGAGGGCACAACATCGTGACCTTGGTGAACGGGGACTACTACTACGCCTACGACGCCCTCACCAATTCGGGTTACCGCATTCGCCGGACAGCCGGAGCCATCGCTGCGGATTCCGGTCGCAAGCGTCCCTTCGGGATGCACCTACAGGAAATCCTTGACCAGGGTGGAGAAAAAATCCGAGAGGAGATTTTCGAGGGCATCCCGGTCGATGTGTATCGCCTGACCAATGATGAAGAACGCCGAACGCTCTGGGTGCAAAAAGAATCCGAGGCGATTCCGATTCGAATTGAAACCTACGATCGTCGTCGAGGTCGCACCGCAAGGCTCGATTGGGTCAACTGGCTTTCGGGCTTGGAGGTCCCGCCCTCTTTCTTCGCCCCTCCGGCCGAGGTGAAGTTCGAGGAATTCGATACCTACCAGGACTTTCTCCTGCGCCTGGCGGCCGGGCCGGTGCCCCCAGCCCCCCCCTTCTTTCAGGAGCTCATCGAGAAACGTCGACCCTGATCCTCGGGCTTCTTACCTTCGATCTTCTTACCCGCCAACTTCCTACCGTCGCCTACCGTCGCGCATGGCGGTTGTTGGTTGATTGCGACTGTTGATTGCGATTGCGATTGCGATTGTGAATCGCGGTAATGGATCGCCGGGGCGGGCGGTCAGGTCACCCAAGTGATATTGGCATCCACCGGGCTGGGTGCTTGTACGGAGAGCGTCGCGAGCCTTCTGACCACCGTGTTGGAGATATTCTTGAAAGCGGTGGCAGTAGGCGAATGGGGTGAGACGACAATAATGGGCTCGCCCCGATCGCCGTAGTCCGCCATGTGGGGATCAATGGGGACTTCTCCGAGAAATTCTACGCCGAGTTCTTTGGCGACTCGTTTCCCCCCATCCTTCCCGAAGAGGTAGTACTGCTTGTCGGGCAATTCAGGCGGGGTGAAATACGACATGTTTTCGACGATGCCGAGAACCGGTACGCTGACTTTGTTGAACATCTGCAGTCCCTTGCGCGCGTCGATCAGCGAGAGGTCGTTGGCCGTCGTGACGATCACCGCGCCCGAAAGGGGCGCAAGCTGGGTCAAGGTGAGCGCGGCGTCCCCGGTCCCGGGCGGAAGGTCGATGATGAGGTAGTCGAGTTCCCCCCAGGCGACATCGGTGAGGAATTGTTTGATCAGTCCATGGACCATGGGCCCGCGCCAAATGACGGGCGAATCATCGGTTACGAAAAATCCCATGGACATGAGCTTGAGCCCGTATCCTTCCAGGGGAATTATGCGTTGATTCGAAGTGGTTGCCGGGCGGCCGCTCACGCCGGTGATGAGAGGAAGCGAAGGTCCGTATACATCGGCGTCGAGAATGCCAACCCGCGCGCCGCTCTGTTGCATGGAGAGTGCGATATTGAGTGCGGTCGTGCTTTTGCCGACTCCTCCCTTCCCGGAAGCGACTGCGAGAATGTTCTTGACTCCAGGGAGAACAAGCTTTTCCTTGATCGAGGAGGTCGACTGGCGAGTGTTGGCAGTCATGCTTACGGTGACCTCGCCCACGCCCTTGAGCGCACCCACCGCCTCGTATGCGGCTTTCTCGAATTCTGCCTTGATGGGGCAGGCGGGGGTGGTGAGCTCGATCTCGAACGACACCTTCTCGCCGTCAATTTTGATGTTTTTGACAAATCCGAGGTCGACAATATTCTGTTTGAAGTCCGGGTCCTCGATGGGCCGGAGGGCGTCGAGGATCTGATCCTCTGTAACGGGAGGGGCCATGGTATTTCCTTGAGTGGATGCTTAAAGTCACGGTCAATAATGGTTTAAAGATGCCAAGCCGTTTGGCGGGCGGCTTGGGGCGGCCGCCTGAGCAATTGAAATCCGGACATTTGAAATCCGGACACTTGAAATCCGGACAACTGAAATCCGGGCAACGAAGCCCATTCCAGCCGTCGGGAATCACAAACTGTAGCGCGCCCTGGAGGAAGATTGTCGTTGACCGAACTCGACCAGGCCCTCAGCCGGCTGCAATTGACCGCCCCCGAGTATTCGGGCGGACTCAGCAATCACGGCCCCATGGTCGCCGAGGCCCTGCATTGCCTGGGCCACGAGGCGTTGATTTCGGCCTGGACGGACGTCTATGTCCCTCGCCTGGAGGATCGCTCTGCGGGCCGACCCATCCCGATTCCGCTACAGGAAGCCGGGTTAGGCAATGGGGCTTTCGCCGACTGGCGGGTCACTTTCGAAGGTGAGTTGGCCGAGGAGCCCTGGACGAAGGTGGCAAGGGTTTGGATTCCTGTCCTGCTGCCCGGGTATTTCGCGGCCGGGATGCACGGACCGATCCGGGTGGCCCATGCGATTCGCGCGCTTGAGGAGGAGGAAACCCCGCTCCGATTGGGCGAGTTGGCTGAGGCGTTGGGCTATTGGGCCAGCCGGTTCCAGCGCCTGCCGGGTGAAGTGGGGTCCGCTCACCGGCCGGGCTTCGGTCCGGCCCAGGTTCTGGCCGAGGCGGTGAGGGTGCCGGCGGGGCGTCGACGTAAAGGTTTTCTGACCGATGCCGTGGGTGTCCTTGATGGGGACAAGGACTTCGCTAAGACGATGGCCGAGGCAGATTTGGAATGCGCTTCGCCGAGGGAACTTATCGGTGAAATCTGCGCGTGTGCTGCGGGCCTCTATATCGAAAACCCCTCGTCGCGAATAGCGTACATCCACGCCCTGACCGGGCCCGCAGCCTTGAGGCTGATGAGTGCTTACGTAGATGCGGCGAATCTGCGTCGGGGAATCGGCTACGCCCTCCAGGCAGCCACCGCTCTTCACTGCACACACTCCGAAGCGGGCAATACGGCGGTCCTCTCCTCGGGCGTGGCGGAACCGACTCTGTCTTGGGATGAACTTCGATACCGCGCGGCGTGTTCCCTACAAGAACATGCAATTAAATTGACCGAGGCTTGCTGGCGTGAGAATCGCATCCAGGCGGACGAACGCTTTCGGCGGGCGGCGGCCGACGCGATCACACACCTCGGTGTGTCCTGGGGTGGCCGAGGCGGTTAGTTGCCGTGCTGGGCCAAAAGCCTCTCGGCATTGCCGCTGAGGATCGCGAACCGCTCCTCGGGGTGGCCCTCAGTGACGATCAATACCTTCGCAAGGCTTGCCCCGAGATGGTAGAACGGCCAGTCGCTTCCGAAGAGAAGCCGGTTGGATCCGACTTTGTCGATGAGTTCCCGAAGAACGCTAATGCCCTGACCGTGGATTTCCAGCCAGAGATTCTTGTGCCTGCGTGCGAGGGGAATTGCGTCGCCCACATCGCGTGCCCCGGCATGACCAAGGATGAATTGAACTTCGGGATGTGAGGCCACCGCGTTCTCGTAATGGCGGATCAGGGTATAACGATGGGTGTATTCGGGCTCGATACCCGCTCGGCCCCCGTGAAAGAAGATCGGGATTCCCAGTTTTCCGCACTCGCTATAGATGGGATCAAGTTCGGGGGAATCGGGATAGAAACGCTGCACCGCTGGGTGAAGTTTGAGGGCGCTGGCTCCCCGGGCGACCTGAAGGCGCAGGGACGCGATGGCGTCGGGGTCGCGTGGGTGGACCGAGGCCCCGGCGAGCAGCCGTTTTGAACTACCCGAGGACTCGATGGCGGTCGCCCAATCGCGGCTCAAGTCGTCGCCAAATGGCAGACCGAGGGCGATGGGAAGTATGACCGTCCGTTGGATTCCCATGGCGTCCATTTCATCCAGCAAGTTCGGAATCGTGTGAGTGGCCGCCGCCTCGCTTCCCCAGCTGGCCTGAGCCACAGTCTCTTCCCTCAGTGAAGCGAGGTCGCTCTCGGTGAAATTGGCATTCACATAGACATCGAGATCCAGCTCGCAGCCTCGGTCGGTCGCATCGCAATCCAGGAAATGGCGGACTCGGGGGGTGAGTTTCAGCCAGT
>CAWVXN010000050.1:0-11486 GCA_963933695.1 uncultured Myxococcales bacterium
CCCCCCCCCCGCAGTGCCCCCCCCCCCCGAGCCCTCACTCCCGCCGGTACCCACGCCGGTACCCACGCCCACGGTACGGGTCCCTCTCTCCATCGACGGGCTCGAGCCCGTGGCTTCCTGGCCCGGCGGCTTGGACGCGGGGGTTGAGCTCCCCTACGCGGGAGATTCGAGTTCCCTGCGCATCCAGGTCGAGATCGACGGCCCCGTGACCGGTGAAGAGTTCACGATGATTTTCGATACCGGCGCCACTTTCACAACCCTGGACTACGCGAGCCTCAGCGCGATTGGTGTTCGGGTCGAGGCCGATGCACCTCGGGTCACGCTTTTGACCGCCAATGGAACCATCGAGGCCTCGCTGGTTCTTGTAGATGCGGTCTGGCTTGGCGGCGCCCCGGTCGAGTGGGTCACGGTGGCGGTCTGCGACAGCTGCACGAATTATCCGGCCGTTGGCCTGCTGGGCCTCAATGTCTCCCAACGATTCCAGGTCTCTCTCGACCACGACCGGCAGTCGATCAGCCTGCGGCCACGAGCAAGCAGGGACAACAGGACTCTAGACATCCGCAACTGGTTGAGGATCCGGTCCGAAATCACCGAGAATTGGGATGCCAGCGTGGAGCTTCGGGTCACTGGCATGAATGACTCACACCACGAAATCCAGCACGTCGCCATCGACCTCCAGTGCAAGAACTCTCGCTTTGAAATCGATCTCGATTCGATTCCTGCCGACGGCGAAAGCACGACCCGGCTCGAACTGCCACGAGGAACCGACTGCCGCGAGCAAAGCTTCGAAGTCACCCAGGCCCTATGGGAATTCGACCGATTTTGACCGTCTAGGCATCGAGCGCATTTCCGGCTTGGGGCTTCTGCTGGGCGCCCTGAATCGCCACACCCGCCTCCAAGAGTTCATCGATCTCGGCCTCGGTGTAGCCGTGTTCGCCCAGAATCGAGCGGGTTCCGGAACCGAGCAAGGGCGGGGGGGTGCGCACTGCCGTGGGCGTGTCCGTGAACGTGACCGGATGACGAAGAAGTTCCAAGTCGCCATCCTGATCGTGGTGGACCGTGCGCGTCAGGTGCAAGTGGTGCGCCTGGGGATCGGCAAAAGCCTCGTCCACAGAAAGAACCGGGCCACAAACGATTTCCGCCGCCGCTAAGAGTTCCAGCCACTCGTCCGTCGTGCGCTGTAAGAGTCGTTCCTCAACCAGTTCTCGCACGGCTTCCTTGTTGGACAGTCGTGCTTCGAAGTCGACGAATCGGGGATCATCGGCAAACTCGCCGGCACCAATCACCTCTAGAAAGCGCGTCCATCCCGCAAGGACGGCGATATTGATCGACCCGTCCCGGGTGGCAAACAAGCCCATGGGAAAGAGAGTCGGATGGTCATTGCCGGCCTGGGGGGCCACTTCACCGTCCACCAACCAACGGGCGGCCTGGAAATCCATAAAATTCACCATGGCCTCGAAAAGCGACGTGTGGACCCACTGCCCCCGACCCGTACGCTCCCGGGCATAGAGAGCGGCCAGCACCCCCTGGGTCAGAAAAGTTCCCCCGGCCGTATCAGAAATGGCGATCCCCGTGCGCCAGGGACCTGTCCCAGCCGGGCCCGTGACGCTCATCAACCCGCTCATGCCCTGAATGATCTGATCCAGTGCTGGCCGCTGGGCATACGGGCCGTCCTGGCCAAAACCCGAAAGGCTTGCGTAGACGAGCCGGGGATTGAGCTTCGAAAGCGTGGGGTAGTCCACGGCCAAGCGGTACTTGACCCCCGCGCGGAAATTTTCAACGAAAACATCCGCACCCTCGATCAATCGATAGAGAACCGACCGCCCCCGCTCGCTTTTTAGATCGAGCACCAAAGAGCGTTTGTTGCGGTGAAGGTTGTAAGCATCCGACCCGGAAAGGTCGCCTCTCCCCGGGGCTGAAACCCGGATCACATCGGCGCCCAGATCTGCGAGTTGCCGAACGCAGGTGGGCCCAGCTCGGGCAATCGTCAGGTCGATGACCCGGATACCCTCCAAAGCACCCGGTTCGTCATCCCTCGGGTGGTAGATGCCTTCTGCCATCTCGACTCCCCTCCACTCCAAGCGCTATCGACCCTTGAAAATAGGTACGCGCTTCTCGAGGAATGCCTTCACGCCCTCGGAAAAGTCATCGCTCGCGAAGCAGGCCTCGAGCACTTCGGCGATCCGCTTGGAATCTCGGCGGGCGGGCTCTCGCTGCAGTTGTTGCGAGAGAACCTTCACGCTGCGCACGGTGAGTGGGGCGTTGGCCGCGATCTCCTCCGCAATGGTCTCCACCGTGGGGCGCAATTCGTCGCGCGCAACCACTCGATTGACCAACCCCATGGCCAGGGCTTCCGATGCCGTATAACGCCGGGCGGTAAAAAGAATTTCCTTGGCATGGGAAGGTCCGACCACATCGGCCAGCTTCTCGATTCCCTCCAGCCCGTAGCCCACCCCGAGCCGAGCCGCGGGAATCCCGAAGCTCGCATCAGCGGACGCGTACCGAAGGTCTGCACAGAGTGCGACCGCCAGGCCACCGCCAATACAGAAACCATCGATCAGCGCGATCAGGGGTTTCTCGAGGCGGCTGAGCGTCTCGAACGCATTGCCCCCTCCCGAATCAAGCCGCTGAGACGTGCGCTTTCCATCGGCACCGTCGAATTGCGAAATGTCGGCGCCGGAAACAAAGGCCTCGCCCCCCTCGCCCCGCATCACAACCACCCGCACCGAGTCGTCCGACCCCAGCCCCTCGGCCGCTTGCCCAAGCTCCTTCCACATATTCGACGAGATGGCATTGCGGCGCTCGGGATGATCGAAAACGATCCAACCCACAGCACCTTCGACTTCACAGCGTACCTTGCCCGACATCTTTCGAGTCTACCAGAAGGCCCAAGGCGTATGTCCGGCGAACTTCACCCCTTTCGCCGATCCAACTCGTCGCGAATTCTGGCGTGCTCGGCCTCGTCCAGACTGAAGCGGGACAAGACAAGAGTCGCGACCAGATAACATCCCATGGGAAAGAGACCGTAGAGCGCTTTGAGCGCCCACAGGGACGATTCGCTCTGGACCTGGTTCGCCACAAACCCCGAAAATTCGAGAACGAAGCCCGTCAGCATCAACGTCAAACCGACGCCGAACTTATAGACAAAATTCCAGGCAGCGAAATAGGTGCCCTCTTTGCGATCCCCGGTCTGCAGTTCGTCGAAATCGATCACGTCGGCCTGAATCGAGGGGGCAACCACCGCACCCGCTCCACCCCCAAATCCCAGAATTGCCGCCAGCACGCTGATCAGGACCGAATCTCCATTTCCGAGTAGAAACATCGAACCGAAACCAAAGGCCGACACCAGCATCGACAGGATCCAGATTCGTTTCTTGCCGATCTTCTTCGAAGCCCAAACCCAGAAGGGCACGGACAAGGCCGAGGGGATCATGTAGAGCAGGATGTAGAGGGGTGCGAGTTCCGGTGTCCCCACCACGTATTCGGAGACATAGATGGTCAGCGCGTTGATCGTCGCCACCCCCAGGCTCTCGGCCAGGAAGACGATCAGCAACAATCGGGCATGGCGGTTACGAAAAACGTCCCCATACGCCCGCAAGGGATTTTTACTTCCTCGGCCCTGGTAGTCGGCTCGCTCCTTGACTCGGACAACCATCCAGAGCGTGCAGAGACAGCTCGCGAAGACCGTGACGATCGAGATCCGCGAAGCCATTGCGCGCGTATCGTCGGCTTCGATCATGAGGAACATTGCGCCCAGAGCCGCAAAGGAGCCCAGGATCCATGCGATGTGACGGCCACCAAAAATCCGAGTCCTCTGGTGGGGCTCGTCGCTAATTTCGGCGCCCAGTGATTGGTGGGGAACGACGACGACGGTCATCGCGGTAAAAAACAGGACGATACCGACGCTCATCCAGGCGATCAGACCCCCTTCGGAAAGTCCATCCGCCGGGCTCCATATCATGTAGAACGCCACCGAGAGGGGAAGAATCGAAGCCAGGAGCCAGGGGCGACGTCGACCGAGTCGACTGCGAGTTCTATCGGTCCAGTAGCCCGCTAGGGGATCGGTCACCGCGTCCCAGATCCGCGACACCCCAAAGATGAGTCCGATCACCCCGGGCGCAATCAGTAGAACATCGGTAGCGAACTTCATCAGGTACATGTTCACAAGCAGGAACATGAACCCCGTCGTGACCATGGGAAGGTTGTAGTCGACGATACGCGCCAGGGAGATGGGACTCGCTTTCGGCCGAGGCTCGGTGCCTCTCCGCGGATTTTTCTCGCCGTCCAGCCCTTCGCTCATGTCACCCCTCGTGAGGATCGCAGCCGGATAAAAACCCAAGCGAAGCCACGGCCGCCAACATCTTCACGGATCCTCCCGATACGGGCAACTCGAAACCTGACATTGGTTGGGTGTGCGGGTTTGCAGAGTGCGGGTTCGATCGTTCCGCATAACGCATAAAAAGGTGCGTCGTTTATTGCGCCGGTTGATTGCGCGCCTTTTGTTGCGCCCCACTTATTGCGTGCCACTCATTCCGCGTCGCTCCAGTGAGGGTAGTCCGAACGAAGCTTTGTCAAATTGAAATTCTCCTCCAGCCACTCGATCACCTCGGGGCTGAGGCTCAGATCCCGCGCCGCATCCGGAGGGGAAAGATCGAAACGCCCTATTTCCCCATTGGGCGCCAGCAACACGAGTTGGCGGGGCAGCGCCAAGACCACCAGGTCCACGGCCCTTCCCGTGTAGTGATCCGAGGCCCGTGCACCCGCCTCGGTGGCGTAGACGACCTCGTATGTCTCAGCCATCCCCCGAGCCGCTTCCCGGGTCGCCTGCCAGCCTCCGGGATGCTGCCACTGGATCGGGACCGCGAGTTCCCAATTACCTCGCGCGCGCTCCAGCGCACCAATGCCCGCGAGCAAATCCTCTTCGTCGGCGGCCCGACTCAAGACGAATGCACCCCACATCAAATAGCCGCGCTCCCGGCTGCGTACGGTGGAGTTGAGGTACACCTGCGCGCCCTGAGCCCGAAGCTGATCGATCAGCCCACGGATTCGCGAAGCGAATGAAGCGCCCACGCGAATCCCGGCGAGGGCCGAAAGGGCTTGCTCCTCCTGGGATGGATTTTGGTAGCGCATGGCCCAGGCCGATCCGAGGCGGTCACCGTCCCGGGCCGGAGCCAGATCGACCTGGGGCTGGGGGGGGTCGAGGGGAATGGGGCCATGGTCTCCGTAACGCCGCGGCCTGCCCTTAAAAATATCGTCCGGGTGCAGAAGAATCCCAGCCCGCCGGGCCCGGCCGGACGTCACCCAGACCTCAGCGCCACGCAAACCCAGGGGACCGTCGCGAAGCAAATCGTCGAGAAAAAAAACGAAATCCTGCAAATCCACCGGACGGCCGAAGGCCTCGCGAACCCGCACCTCAAGGGGATCGGGGCCCGGCGCTTGGGCCAGTGCCTCCAACCGGGGCCCATCGAATTGGACCCCCGCCAACTGAATCGACCAATTCCCTAAGCGCAGACCCGCGAAGCCCAGGGACGGGGCCAGGTTTTTCGGATCCACCGGAGCCGGGATCACGTCGAAGCGCCGATCCGGGAGCAGCACCCGAGGCGACTCGCCCGATAGGGGCTCGACCGATGGCGGCTCGACCGACGGGGGCTCCCCAAAGGCCGGGGATCCAGCCGACGCCAGGAGTCCGAGAGCGAGCGCCATCACCCGCGCCATCGCCATCGCCATCACCCGCGCCATCGCCATCGCAATCGCCACCGCCACCGCCACACCCCCACAGCCCTTCGCCGAGGCGCTCCAAGCCCGGCCGTCGCCCGGTTTTCGGCGATGCGGAATTAGCACGAACCCTTTAGTCAAACAGGCCGCGGGACCGCTCGCTCCGGGTCTCCCGCGCCTGATGATGAAGGCTGAGTTGCCCTCGGGCCCGGTAGAGATTGTGCTCCCCCGCCGTTGGAAAGGCCGCCGCGTCCCACGCGAAATGGCTCTCTTCCAGGGCATCCGCCGCGAAGCGCGTGCACAACTCGAGGCTTACCCGTTCCAACCCCTCCACGAGCGAGCCTCTTTCGGCCTCGGAGAGCCGAAGCTCCAGAGCCCCGAAATAACCCTCTGCCGAAGCGCGAAAAATTTCGAGATCGATCCGAACATCCCCGGGGCCCTCCCCGCCCACGTTGCACCAGGAACGCCAGGCATCGCCCATGTCGTAGTAAAGGGGTAGGCGCGAGACCGTATCGAGATCGATCAGCGACAGGGCGATATCCCGCGAGGGCGGATCGGAACCTTCGAAGAGCAGATTGCTGAGCTTGAGATCGCCATGCAGGATGCGCTGGGGGAGATCGCCTGGAATCGGCGATTCCTCTTGGGCCTCGAAAATCTCACTCGCAAGCGCCTTGATCTCATTCTGGAGGGGATGGTCGGGATGCTTCTGGAGCGCTTGGCCCAGATCCGACAGGTGCCGAGGCATATCGTGGAAGGGAAACCCAATGGGCTCAAGTTTCCCCTCCCAGTCCAGCATTCCGCTATGAAAGCTCGCCACCAGGGCCCCTGCGCTGCGCGCCTGGGCGGGGGTCTGGCACTTGCTAAAGCTCACTCCGGGCAAGCGCTCCATGACCCGCCAGCGGCCGGCGACGCCCCGATCGGAAAAAAGGTCTCCCCTGTCGGTTTCCAGCAACCGGGAAACGACAACGCCCCGGCGGGCGAGATGGCTCGAAACCGCCTGGATATTCGCGTGAATGCCGTCGGAAAAATCCGCGTGTACTCGCTGGGCGATATACTCGCCGCCCGCGGTCACCACTCGCCAACTCTGATTAATGAGCCCTCCTGCAAGGCCCTCGAACTCCGCCCCCTCGAGTGCGGACCAGGGGGTCAGTGCATCGAGAACCTCCTTGGGACCGGGTCCGGTGGCATCCTCCATGGCAAGAATCTAGTCGGATCACGGCACCCGGGGCAAGCGGCGGCCCTTCACACCACACCCGGAGCCGAAAAAATAGCCACCTTCTGAAACCATCCCTGCAGGCCGTCGGCCAGATGCCGTAGACTGGTCCTCCAATTCATTTCGAGGAGGCAACCCCATGAAATTCGGCATCATGGCCCCCTATGTCCAAGGGCCTCTAGAGGACGGCGAGTACGCGGCTAAATTTGCTCGACTCGCCGAGGACACGGGCTTTGAGTCGATCTGGGCCGTGGATCACGCGGTCATGTGCCCGGATTACGAATCCCGCTACCCCTACGATCCCAGCGGGCGATCACCCTTCCATGAAAACGTCATCCAACCCGATCCCCTGACCTGGTTGGGTTGGGTCGCCGCGCATACCCAGCGGATCAAGCTCGGCACCGGCATCTTGATCCTGCCCCTGCGCAACCCGGTGGTGCTTGCCAAGACCGTAGCCAGCTTGGACCGGCTCTCCGGCGGTCGGCTGCTCCTGGGAGTCGGCGTAGGCTGGGTCCGGGAGGAGGCCGAAGCCGCAGGGACGGACTTCAACACCCGGGGCAAGCGCTGCGACGAATACATCGAAGCCATGCGGGCCCTCTGGCGCGAACCGGTCTCGAGCTACAAGGGCGAGCACGTCCATTTCGAACGGGTGGTCAGTCAGCCAAAGCCAGCCCAGGAAGCCGGCGTTCCCATCTTGATCGGTGGCCATAGCCCGGCCGCCGCTCGCCGGGCGGGTCGACTCGGCGATGGTTTCTACCCTCTCGGCGTTTTCGGCGAAGAACTCGACGCCCTGCTCGCCACCATGCACGAGGCCGCTCGCGAAGCCGGGCGCAACCCGGCAGAGATTGGCGTGACCGCCGTGGGCGCACCCAAACCGGCGCTGATCGAGAGCTTGGCCAAGCAGGGCGTGGAGCGCGTCCTAATTTCCCCCTCGAGCGGCGACCTCGAGACCCTGGCTGCCAGCCTGGAGACGTTCCAAAGGGAAATCGGAGAAGCCTTCTCCGACTGACGAATTTCCGGCGCACCCCGAGCAATCCGAACTCGGCCAAAACTTGGCGTCCGCCCGAGGTAGGGCCTGCTATTCAATGGGCACACCGAACAGCGGCGATCAGGTAAGAAAAAGGAACTCGGCGAACGAATGTTGAGCACAGCCCTGATCGGATTTTTGATGGGAGTCGGGGGATCCATTCCCCTGGCCGGCCCCATCACCATGCTGATTCTGGGATACGGTCTCGAGGGTCGCATCCGCCAGGCTGCCCTGGTCGCCCTGGGCTCGGCACTGCCCGAGTCCATCTACGCCGGGCTTGCGCTCTGGGGTTTCGGGGCGCTGGTGGACGAGTTCAAATGGGTCGGGCCGACCTCCCACGCCATCGCGGTCCTGGTACTCCTGGGCGTGGGCCTGTTCCTGATCCTGCGTCCCCCTTCGAGTAATGAATCCTCCAAAGACACCTCCACCGAGGGCGAGGGGGCAAAACGCCACCTGCTTCTCGGCCTCAGTATCACCGCCCTGAATCCCGCCTTGATCTTCAATTGGGGTGCGGCGGTCACCATGATCTACTCCCTGGGTCTCGTGGAGCCCAAACCCCAGTTCGCAATCCCATTCGGACTCGGGGTCGGTGCAGGCATCCTCAGCTGGTTCACCGTCGTGCTCTACTTCCTGCACCGCCATCACAAGCGAATCTCACCCAAGGCTCGCGAAAACCTGATGAAGGGAATGGGATTTCTGCTCTTCGGACTCGGCATGCTGGCGGCGGCCCAGGCCCTCATCAAGCTGGCCTGAGAACCTGACCCAATAACCTGACCTAGACGAGCTCTTACCTGGGTAACCTCTAACCGGGGCAACCTCTAACAAGCGCCGGGAACAAGCGCTGGGGCTCCGGTTGGCGACTGCGCCAGCCTGTCAGCAGTGAAAGCCATAGCCCTACGGCACTCAGCCCGGCTCGGCATGAAGCGGGGACGCAAACTGCGGGTTGCTCCCGGCATTGGCTCGGAATCTGTTGCACCCTTTGAGCTGACCCACGCCATTCCTCAAGGAGTTCCATGGCTAAAGATTCGAAGAAGACCCACTCCGAGAATGGCTGGGGGCCTCTACTCACCGATCTTGAGAAGCGTCGTAAAAACGCCCGGGCCATGGGGGGAAGTGAAAAACTCGAGAAACAACGGAGCCGAGGTCAACTCAACGCCCGAGAACGCATCGAAGCGCTCCTCGACCAGGGCAGTTTTCAAGAGTTGGGGACCTTGGTGGGCGCCGAGAGCGAAGGAGTCCCCGCGGATGCGTTTCCCGCAGGCATGGGAAGCATCGGGGGTCGACCCGTGCTGGTGGGCGCCGAGGACTTCACCGTCATGGGGGGGTCCATCGGCCTGGGCGCTGCGGACAAGCGCTATCGCCTCACGCAATTGGCAAGGAACGAACGCGTGCCCCTGATTTTCATTTTGCACGGCGCAGGCCATCGCATCAGCAACGCCCTGAAGGGCCACGGTCGCTCGCCCAACGATCTCCAGGGTCTGGTGGATCTGGCGGGGATCGTTCCCACGGTCTGCATCGTCGCTGGACCCGCCGCTGGCCACAGCGCCCTGGCCGCCCCATTAATGGATTTTGCGATCATGACCCGACAAGCCTCACTCTTCTCGGCGGGTCCGCCCCTGGTCGAAGCCGCCCTAGGCGAAAAAGTCAGCAAGGAAGAACTCGGCGGGCCGGATATCCAGGTCGCCGAGAGCGGTGTTGCCCACAACGACGTCGAGGACGACCACGCGGCCCTCGATCTGGCTCGAAAGTACCTCGGATTCTTCCCGAGCAATGCCTGGCAGCGCCCCCCCTCGACGGAGACAAACGACACGGGCGAACGCCGGGTCGAAGACATTCTCTCCCTAGTGCCCGCCGATGACCGCAAGCCCTACAAGATGAGCAAAGTAGTGGCGCGAATTGCCGATGAAGCCAGCGTCCTCGAACTCCAGCCGCGCTATGGCCAAAGTCTCTTCACCGGGCTGGCGAGGCTCGGTGGCCGGTCGGTGGCCATCGTGGCCAACAACCCGAGTGTCAGGGCGGGAAGTATCGATCGTGAAGCAGCGGATAAGGGCACCCGTTTTCTTGAAATTGCCGGCAGCTTTCACCTTCCGGTGATTTTCCTCGCCGACAACCCAGGTGTCATGCCGGGCACGGTGGCCGAACGCAACGGTGCACTGCGCGCTGGGGCCCGAATGTTTGCCGCCCAGCGCAGGCTCCGGGGGCCGAAGCTCCACGTCACCCTCCGCAAGGCCTTCGGATTCGGCAGCAGCATCATGGGCATGAACCCCTTTGACGACCAGACCCTCTCGGTCGCCTTCCCGGGCGCAACCCTCGGCGCCATGCCCGCCCGGGGCGGAGGTGCGGCATCGAAGGCCGACCTCACCCAGCAGGCCGAGCTCGACGCGGCGGAACTCGGCGGCCCCTATCGAGTTGCCGACTCCATGGGATTCGACGAAATCATCGACCCGCGCGATATACGGAACGTACTGCTTCGCGGTTTGGCGCTGTCGGCAGGACGAGAGGCAGAAGCCCCCGAGCCCCTGGCCCGGCGTGGCGCCCTCCCCTGAAATTCATCATCCCTCGGTTGCTCGGGATCGCATGGGCGACGAGACATTGCGCCCTGGGCACTTGGGCCCTCATCGATTCAACTGCGGCAACGAACTACGGCTGAACTAAGACGCTGAACTAAGACAATAAACTAAGGCCGGGCCACAGCATCGAACTACAGCGTTGGGCTACCGAATCGAAGGATGGGCTCCTGCTCCCCCGACGTGTCAATTCGTCCGGTGCAGCTTGGGCCGGTAGTGCCCCTGTTCTGGGCCATCGAAAATTTCATCGACCTGGGGATGACGACAGGGTTGACCGCTCTCATCGTGCAGCAGGTTCTGCTCGGACACGTAAGCCACGTAGGTCGTCTTGACGTTCTCAGCAAGCAGGTGGTAGTAGGGCTGATTTTTTACCGGGCGCATATTTTCGGGAATCGAAAGCCACCACTCTTCGCTATTGCTGAAGGTCGGGTCGACATCGAAGATGACACCCCGGAACGGATGGATCCGATGGCGAACAATGTCACCGATTCCAAAGCGGGCCTCCCGGATTTCGGTCGTCATCGAAAGAATCCCTCCAGATGCAATCTCACTCTAGCCCCGATCACATGCACCATGTAGACCTTTTCCCCCTTGGAACGAAATCTTCCAGGCGATGCCCCAGCGGCCGATCGTGAACGAGTGTGCGATCCTCGTGATCCGATTATCGAATTAAGGGAGCCGCTTCAATGAAAAGAATAGAGACTGTTGTTCTGAGCCTCGGCCTGATCGCAGCGTTGGGAGCGTCCTCGGCTTGCGCACCGCGCGCCATGCGGGGAGGCGCGGGCACGGAGAATCCTGGGATGGATGCACCGGCCATGAGCACCACCCTCGACCGAGCCGATATTGAGTACCTGGTTTCACAGAACATTGAGGCCCTCTACACATCCCGGTTCTGGCTGGGAGAAGTCGTGGGCGAGGGAACGCCTCCGATTTTCGCCATCTGGCCCATTGAAAATTCGACCTC